>JAGGSN010000039.1 GCA_021159005.1 Candidatus Zixiibacteriota bacterium
TTTTTAGCTATCGTAACAATTTACCATATTTTGATAATTTGACAAGATTATTTTCAGAGAAATTGTGATTAGTTTTATCCTTGCTTTTTTTATTATATTTAGCTAAATATCAGTTGGTATTATTAAAGCCGCTAAACAATACTAACGTATTATGGCAAATATGAAGTTTTATAGCTAAGCGGCTTAGGTTGACAGTTTTTACTTTGTTAAACACAACTGTTAAGGTATTAGTTATAGATTAACAGGCAGGCGCTTATGGCAGGATTGAAATTTACTAAAGGAACCGACCAAGAACATGAAGAAACACTTGATTCATATCTTATTAGTTCATCCTGGAAATCAGCCTGCGCATATGCCGGACAGCAAACAGCCTTTGAGGTGCGAACCGCCTTTGTGGGGGATGGCGCAAAGATAAAAATAGAAGGTAAAAGCGTTAATGGCAAAAAGCTGGGGAAAATATCAGGTGTAATTTATAGCAACATATATCGCCACAAGTTTGAGATTCCTGATAATATCGGACTTGATGATGAGATATATTTCAAAGTAGATTTCCCGGATAACAGCATCAATGGAGAGTCAAATAAAATACCGGTTTTGCCCACACCCAAAATTAAAAAAATCAGCTGGAGCGCCTCGGAGGCGCGGCGCGGCGATATCCTTACTCTTTCGGCAGAGCTTGAGGATGCGCGAGATAATACCGAGGTAAAGCTTGTTATCTATGAGTACGACAGCGATAAAGCTCATGATAGAATAGTCGAGGTTCCGGCGGTTATCAAGAGCGGCAAAATTGACGTTAAATGGGAATATGAATACCATGAAGATACCGATGAGATTCCCACTAAGGATGACATGCAGAAGTATGGCGGAAAATATAATCCCCCTGAATACTTTTTTACAATAAAATTTGGCGAGTTGGAACTTGGACGAAGCCAGGAATCAAAGCTTTTAAAATTCAAGGATTGGATTGAATTTGAATTCATTGGCGATGATGACGCTCCATTGGCTAATGCTGATTATACTATCACGTTCGCGGATGGTTCTGAAAAAAGCGGACAGCTTGACGACAAAGGCCGCGCCAAAATCGAGGATGCGCCGCCGGGAAGCTACACCGCTGATATTTCATAATGATTGGATAAAATATTATTTCGGTTTGAACTTTTTTTAGAGGTATTTTTTATGGCGCCGGGAAGACGAGCTAGAGCAAGAGGTAGGTCAGGTAGTAGGGGACGTGTTAGGCTGCAGCCCCAAACTTTAGCCTGGGATATCCGACAGCGTACGGTTACCGAGAGCCAAATGGCTACCCGTTTAAGTGTACAGGGTCTTACCAGCGCTTTCCATGGATCAAGTTTTACCGATCCCCAACAGCGCGCCGCCCTTGAAGCTTATTTTGGCTTTACCCAGGTTAGAAATCAGCGCGGAACATACTATGTAACTTTTAATCAAACCAGCGGTACAACCACTATTCTCGTTTTTAATATAGTTGGCAATTCAAATACCAGTACTCTTGATGTTGCCAAAGTCGGTACTCCTACCTCTACTTTGCCCAATGCCTCTGCAGTGCAAACAATCGAACGCCGCCTAACCCAAAATAGTATCAGCTTTATCGGACGCTGGAGCAATAATGATAAACGTATTATGCTGGCAGGCATAAACTGTCTCAGCAACAGAGAGCTTGGAAAAATGACTAACCTTCGAATAAGCCGACTATCAAGCCCATCAGGCACAGCAACTGAAGATTCCCGGACTATCGGCGCCTGCTATTTACAACAACACCATAAGATAGAGGTTTATGACTCAGCGCTTACCAATGGAGCTTTAATGGCGTTGGGCACCAGCGCTAATAGCCTTCTGCCGGCTGGGGCGCATAATATACTTCATGAGGCCGGGCATGTTTTAGCTTATGCGGAAATCCGTCAGGCGAGGGAACGCGACCAGCAAGCACAGCGTGATTTTGATGCCGCCAGAGCCGCAATGCGTTCTCGATGGTCTCCCCAATACTATCGCGAAACGGGAAGCGGCGCTTCGCTTCGATATTTTTGCGAACATCATTCGAGAGTTCCGAGTGAAAGAAGGTCTACATATCAAGCGGATGTTAGGAATCTGGAACGTACCCGAACTGCAAGGCAGACCGCTAATCAGACTTATGTCCAATTGACCCACAGCCAGGTTATGACACGTTTTGAGACTATCGCCAGAAATCTTACTCCGGTTACGCCATATAGCCAGCGAATAGCCCAACATGCGGTTCAGACTGGAAACGCCGATGACCGCTGGATAGCTTTAGAGGAATTTCTCGCAGAAAGTTTTGCGATTTATCGCTGGGATTCAGCCTGGCTTCAAACAAACCGACCAACTATTCATCGCTTTTTCACACAAAACAGACATGCATAATCAGCCGCATCCCTAATTGCCGTTCGTGTTATTCTCAGACAAACCCGGATAATCGGCGGACTATCAAATTCAATATCTATAATAAGATACCGATAAATAATTAATTGGGTTTGTCAAAATTGAATACATGAATTTCCAATTAATTACATTGCGGGAGGAATAATTCTAATTGGGGAACGCAGGATAAATATTTCTGTATTCTTATAGATTGCAGGATTTTATAAGCGTTTTAAATTAAACAATAAATGTCTATAAAAGACTAAAAAAAGCTTGTTATGTAAAAAAGTATCCCGTAACTTTTTACTGTAATATTATTATTTGAGGATACTCGTTATAGGAGAATAAAAAATGAGCGACAATTCTCGAACTACTAATCAGGCAACTGCTTTAAGGGAAAAGCTGGAATTCAATGATTTCCCGCAGCCAACTTATGAGAAGTGGCATGGAGAAGTAGACAAACAGCTTAAAGGCGGTTCATTTGAAAAATTGATGATAACGAAAACTTACGAAGACTTTAATCTTAAGCCGATTTACCTAAAAGATGATATTAGCCGTCTTGATTATATTAAATCACAGCCCGGTTTTCCTCCATATATCAGAAGCACTAATCCCTTAGGATATACTCAAAAATCATGGGAAATCGCCCAGGAAACCGCTTATCCAACACCCGAGCAGTTTAATAAGGCGATTCTTTATGATACTCAAAGAGGACAAACTGCCGTTAATATTATTTTAGATGCGGCTTCCCGTTTCGGTAAAGACCCCGATAAGGCCGCCTCCAATCAAGTCGGTCTAGATGGCGTTTCGATTGCCTCATTAACAGACCTTGAGAAAGCTCTAAATGGAATTGATATTGAGCAAATGCCGGTTTTTATCGATGCTGGAATATCAGCCATGCCTTTTGCGGCAATATATATCTCTTATGCTCGGAAGCATGGTAAGGATTTATCGAAACTCCGCGGAATAATTAAAACCGACCCGCTAAGAGAATTAACTGTTTCCGGCAAACTGCCTATTCCGCTCGAAACTGCCTTCAGCGAAATGGCTGTCTTAACGAAATGGACAAAAAACAATGTACCTGAATTGCGGACAATCGCAATTGACAGCGCGCCATACCATAACGGCGGAGCAAGCGCAGTTGAGGAATTAGCTTTTGCGATTGCGACCGCTGTGGAGTATATAAGAAAAACAGAATCAGACGAGTTATCAATCGACGATATTGCTTCTCGAATCTGTTTCGAGTTTTCGCTTGGCTCCAATTTCTTTACGGAAATTGCCAAGTTGAGAGCTGCGAGATTGCTATGGTCTAAAGTGGTTGATGCTTGCGGCGGAAATGAACAATCCGCCAAAATGGTAATTCATGCGCGTTCATCTGATATTAATAAAACCATGTATGATCCTTATGTGAATATGTTGAGAGCAACCACTGAAGCGTTTGCCGGCATAACAGGCGGATGCGATAGTCTGCATGCCGGCTTTTTTGATAAGGCAATTCGTTTGCCGGATGAGTTTTCCCGACGGTATTCGCGGAATATTCAGGTAATTCTCCAGCAGGAATGCCATTTCGATAAAGTAATAGACCCCGCCGGCGGTTCATGGTATATAGAATCGCTTACCGATTTAATCGCCCGCAAGGCATGGAGCATATTTCAGGAGATTGAGAAAAAGGGCGGTATGTTTAAAGCTCTTCGGGATGGACATCCCCAGAAAGTAATTGCCAAAACCGCTGCCTTAAGGATTGAAAATCTGGCAAAACGCAAGGATGTTTTGGTCGGCACAAACATGTATCCGAATCTATCGGAAAAGCCGCTTGAGGAAAAACCCCTTGACCATGAGATGATATTCAAAGAACGCTTAGAGCAAATAAAGCAAACTCGCTCATCGGCAGATACCTTGAAAACGGACTTACTGCAAAAAATATCCGATAGGACTGATGCAAACGATGACAATTTAATGGAATCGCTGACCGATGCCGCAACAGCGGGCGCGACTCTGGGAGAAATCAGCGAAAGCCTTCACAAAAGTAATAAGCAATCCATTGCTGTTGAGCCTGTAAAAACTATCAGGATACCGGAAATTTTTGAAGCTATTCGCCAAGCCGTTGGTAAGTACAAAGCAAAAACAGGAGAATCAATAAAAGTATTTTTAGTCAATTCGGGCAAAGTTTCGCAATATAAACCGCGGGCTGATTTCGCCTCGGGATTCTTTGGCGTGGGCGGCTTTGAGATTTTGCCAAGCCGCGATTTTAAATCAAATGATGAGACAGTAAAAAATATTCTGGATTCTAAGGCGCAGGTAGTAATTTTCTGTTCGGCTGATGATAACTATCCTGAAATCGTTCCGGCTTTATCAAAATCATTGAAACAGAAAAATCCCGATTTAATTACGGTAGTGGCAGGCAATCCGAAAAGGCTTGATGATTCGGTAAAGCATGCCGCTATTGATGAGTATATTTATATGGGAGTTAATGTTTATGAAACGCTTGTCAGGATTTCAAAACATCTGGAGGTGATCTCATGAGCGCGATACCGGATTTCTCGAAAATGGATTTTGGCTCAATAAAATCAGTTGACGATTCGAATCAATGGCGGCAAAAAGCTGAGCAGTTGGCAGGCAAGAAAATCGATGAGCTTTCATGGCAGACAATGGAGCAGATAGATGTCAAGCCGCTTTATACCGACAGCGATATCGAGCGACTCGAACATCTGGATTTCACCGCCGGCATCCCGCCATTTCTGAGAGGACCTTATGCTTCCATGTATGCAACCCGCCCTTGGACAGTCCGTCAGTATGCGGGCTTTTCGACCGCCGAGGAGAGCAATGCTTTCTACCGCCGCAATCTTGCCGCTGGTCAAAAAGGACTGTCTATCGCTTTCGATTTAGCCACTCATCGCGGTTATGATTCCGACCATCCGCGGGTCGTAGGCGATATTGGCAAGGCGGGTGTCGCTATCGATTCCATCAACGATATGAAGATTCTTTTTGATGGCATCCCGCTTGATAAGATGTCGGTTTCGATGACTATGAACGGCGCAGTTTTGCCGATTATGGCTTTTTATATTGTAGCCGCCGAGGAACAGGGAGTTAAACCCGAACAGCTTATCGGAACGATACAGAATGATATTCTAAAAGAATATATGGTCAGAAACACCTATATCTATCCGCCTATGCCTTCTATGAGAATCATCGCCGATATATTCGAGTACACCTCCAAATATATGCCCCATTTCAACAGCATCAGTATTTCCGGCTATCATATGCAGGAGGCAGGCGCTACCGCCGACCTTGAGATGGCTTATACTCTTGCCGATGGCCTTGAGTATGTCCGTACAGGTATTCAAGCCGGAATCAACATTGATTCCTTTGCTCCGCGTTTATCGTTTTTCTGGGCGATAGGCATGAATTTCTTCATGGAGATTGCCAAGATGCGCGCGGCTCGATTAATATGGGCAAAGCTGATTAAAGGCTTCAATCCTAAAAATTCAAAATCTATGTCTTTGCGCACTCACAGCCAGACTTCCGGCTGGAGCCTTACCGAACAGGACCCTTACAACAATGTAACCCGAACCTGTATTGAGGCGATGGCCGCCGCACTCGGACATACACAGTCTTTGCATACCAATTCGCTTGATGAGGCAATTGCTCTGCCGACAGATTTTTCCGCGCGAATAGCCCGCAATACACAATTATACCTTCAGCATGAAACAGGCATCTGCAATGTCATCGATCCCTGGGGCGGTTCGTATTTTGTCGAATCGCTCACGAATGCTTTAATGCATCGCGCTTGGGATCATATTATAGAAGTCGAAAAATTAGGCGGAATGGCTAAGGCAATCGAAACGGGCTTGCCTAAAATGCGCATAGAGGAAGCCTCAGCCCGCCGTCAGGCTTGGATTGATTCGGGCAAGGTTTCCATTGTCGGCGTGAACAAGTATCGTCTTGATAACGAAGAGCCAATGGAGATACTGGAGGTTGATAATGACTCAGTCCGCAATGCCCAGCTAAAAAGATTAGAAGAACTTCGGACAAAAAGAGACAGCTCTAAGGTTGAGGCGTCTTTGAATGAACTGACTAAAAGCGCTGAAACGAGAAAAGGCAATCTGCTCGACTTATCTATTAAAGCAGCTAAAGCCAGAGCAACTCTTGGCGAGATATCATACGCGTTAGAGAAAGTATTCGGCCGTCATAAAGCGACAACTAAAGCAATATCCGGAATCTATAGCACCGAATTTGGCGATAAGGAGATAGTGGCTTCTGTCCGCAAATCGGCAGATGAGTTCGAGAAGAGTCAGGGTCGTCGGCCCAGGATTATGGTCGCCAAGATAGGTCAGGATGGACATGACCGCGGCGCTAAGGTTATCGCCACTGCTTTTGCCGACCTCGGCTTTGATGTTGACATTGGGTCGTTATTCCAAACACCGGAGGAAACAGCCCGTCAGGCAGTTGAAAACGATGTGCATATAGTAGGCATGAGTTCGCTGGCAGGCGGCCATAAAACGCTTCTGCCGCAATTAGTCGAGGAACTAAACAAGCTAAACCGCGATGATATAATGGTTGTAATTGGCGGCGTGATACCGCCTCAAGATTATGAATATCTAATGAAAAATGGAGCCGATGCTATTTTTGGCCCCGGGACTGTTATCCCCTCAGCGGCGCAAAATATTTTAAACAAGCTAAACGAAAGGCTGCAATCAATAGGAATGGAAACGGTAAAGTAATTGCAGTAATTATTATAAAGATGTTGGTTAGTATTTTATGTTGTCGGAAGTTGCTTCCGACAGCTCTGGCAGAAGTATCCGCCTTTGCGGATGCCAGCGCATGTTATATATCATAAAAATTGTAATTGGCGTTTTCCTAAGGCGAACTCGGCTGTCAACAACGCTGGTGCACGAGGACGTACACCAGCCACACAATGAGGACGTGTACCAGCTGCGCAATATTGATTCCCCGCGGTGAGGAATGACAATAATTAGCATTTATTTAGGAAAGGCCGGACATTAATAGCAGCATAACTAAATTGCGAAAGTAGTTTATGGCAGTAAATCACAGCTTTTCAACAGATGATTATATAAAAGGGGTTTTAAATAGCGACCGGATGATTATAGGCCGGGTTATAACTCTTATAGAAAGCAATTCGCCGTCGCATATCGACAAAGCGCAAGCTGTTCTTCGGGAATTACTGCCGCATTCGGGCAATTCGACAAGGATTGGTATAACCGGAATGCCGGGAGCCGGCAAAAGCACATTTATTGATACCCTCGGCTGCTATTTGACCGGCAAAGGGCATAAGGTGGCTGTAATGGCGGTCGATCCCTCATCAAGTATAACAAGAGGAAGCATACTTGGCGATAAAACCCGCATGGAAAAACTGGCAGCAGACCCCAACGCTTTTATCCGACCCTCGCCCTCCGGCGGCATTCTTGGCGGAGTCGCCCGTAAAACAAGAGAGACCATGATTATTTTCGAAGCCGCTGGTTACGATGCTCTAATTATCGAAACAATTGGAGTTGGTCAAAATGAAATTACCGTCCGTTCGATGGTAGATTTTATCCTATTATTGATGATTGCGGGGGCTGGCGATGAACTTCAGGGGATAAAAAAGGGCATAATCGAAATCGCTGATGCAATAGTCATCAACAAAGCGGATGGCGATAACATAACCAAAGCCTTAACCGCCAGAGATGACTACAACCGGGCATTGCATTATCTGTCGCCTTCCAGTGATGACTGGTTTACTAAGGCTTTCACCTGTTCATCAATTACGGGAGACGGTGTACCTGATATCTGGCTGGTTATCGAAAAATTCAAAGATATTACACAGAAATCAGGTGCTTGGAAAAAGCAGCGACAGTTTCAGGCGCGCGATTGGCTTCATAGCCTGATAGAAGAACATCTCCATAACCTGTTTAGACATCATAAGGGCGTTAACAGCATTCTATCTCAAGTTGAAGCCGATGTTATAACAGGCAAGCTTCCGGTAACTACGGCGGCGAAAATGCTGATTGATAAATTTGAGGAATAAGATATTTATAAATCGGGATAGAAGCTCCCCGCCGCGCATGACATTCTGGCACTTAGTAATAAAACTAACTTTGTATACATCAACGCGTAGGGGCGTCCGCCTCAGGCGGATACGCCTTCTTTTTCACTTTTCCGTGAAATTATCCTTGCTTTATACGCATCATAAATCGATTCATTGTAATATCTTATATGGCAGTCACTGCAATAATGAACCTCAACTGCAAAATCCCGGATAATTTATTTATTGACATTTAATAAATTATCCGTATATCCGATAAGAAAAAGAAAAGCATGAAGATATGTCGGAACAATAATACTGTTCTATCGTTCTGAGTGTTGCTTGTTGTAAAGATGTTTGCAAAAGGATTAGATTATCTAATCATTAAGAACTATTTGCAATTCGATAAGAAAGAATAGATTTATGTGCGGCATTGCCGGATACTTTCAGCTTAAGGGAAAAACACAGCCGGACCGAGAACTTATCGCCAGGATGATAAATATTATTCGTCATCGCGGCCCTGATGAATTTGGCGTCTATCTCGATAATAAATGCGCTCTTGGGCAGGCGCGCCTCTCTATTATCGATTTGTCTGCCGGTTCACAGCCATTAGCGAACGAGGATGGAACTATCTGGATATCATATAATGGCGAAGTTTATAATTATATCGAGCTTCGTTCACAGCTTGAAAAAGCCGGTCATAAATTCAGCACCCGTTCCGATACAGAGGTGATTGTTCATGCTTACGAGCAATGGGGCAAGGATTGCGTTAATCATTTCAATGGCCAGTTTGCTTTTGCAATTTATGATAAAAACAAGCAATCGCTTTTTATAGCCCGCGACAGGCTGGGAATCAGGCCGGTTTTTTATACTATCCATAACGGCAGGTTTTATTTTGCCTCGGAGATAAAATCTATTTTCTGCGATTCCTCAGTTCCTCGAAAATTAGATTTTATTGGCCTCGATGAGATTTTCACCTGGTGGACTACCTCGCCGCCGCGCACGGCATTTGAAAATATTAACGAACTGGAAGCCGGAACTTATCTCGAAATTACAAATGGCAATATCAGTAAAAAACGTTATTGGCAGATGGAATTCCCCGAGACTTTTGACAATCAAAGGTCGGCCGATTCATGGGCGGAGGAACTTCATGCCCTGCTTGTTGATTCTGTCCGGCTTCGCCTTCGCGCTGATGTGCCGGTTGGGGGATATTTATCCGGCGGTCTGGATTCCTCGACAACTGTTGCATTAATTAAACATTTCACCGACACTAAAATTGAGACATTCTCCATAGCTTTTTTTGATAAGGCTTATGATGAGTCTGATTATCAAAACCAGATGGCTGATTTTCTAAGCACGAATCATCATCAGATAAAATGTTCTTATCATGATATCGCCGAGAACTTTCCACGGGTAATCTGGCATACCGAACGACCTATACTCAGAACCGCGCCTACTCCATTGATGATGCTTTCCGGTTTAGTTCGTCAGAATGACTTCAAGGTAGTGCTTACCGGCGAGGGCGCCGATGAAATTTTTGGCGGCTATGATATTTTTAAGGAAACCTTAATTCGCAAATTCTGGGCAAAAAATCCCGATTCAGCCTGGCGTCCGCTTCTATTAAGGAAATTATATCCGACTTTGCCATTATCGCCGGCTCGGGCAAGATTTTATCTAGAAAGCTTCTACAAAGCGGGGCTTTCGAAAACCGATAAATATTATTTCTCTCATATTCCGAGAATTAATACAACCACTAAAATCAAGGAATATTTCCGGGATGATGTTAAAACACTATTGAAAGATTACGATTCTGTTGCCGTATTTGGCCAAGACCTTCCCGGTAATTTTAATAACTGGCATCATCTGGCTAAGGCTCAGTACCTTGAGGTGAAATCGTTATTATCGGGTTACTTGCTGTCATCTCAGGGAGACAGAGTTGCCGCCGCTAATTCAGTAGAAACCCGTTTCCCTTTTTTAGATCATCGGGTTCTGAAATTTGCGGCGACTATTCCGCCAAAATATAAGCTTTTCGGATTGAAAGAAAAATATGCTCTTAAAAAGGCGATGTCGAAAGAACTGCCGCCGGAGATAGTAAAACGAGTGAAACAGCCGTATATGGCGCCTGATTCCAACAGTTTTTTCCAGAAAGATTCGCCCGGTTATATCGATGAGATTCTTTCTGAGGATGTTATTAAAAGCGGCGGAGTATTTAATCCGACATTTGTAACAAAATTAAAGGCAAAGTGCGCCAAACTCTCTCATGCTCATCTATCATTTAAGGATAACATGTCTATTATTGGCATAATATCTACCCAATTATTAATCGACCAATATTTAGACAATTTCAGACCTGTCGAAGCATTAGGAAGAGAGGCGTTTAAAATCTGGCATGAGGAAATTTAGATTGTAATGAATACTAACTTTGAACATTTTCATGTCGACTTTTATCAATAACTATAATATACTATGATTTGGCAAATAATATTTGTAGAATAAAACGATATGAGGAAACCGAATACGGTATAAATCGATAGCAATTGCAAAAGTTAAGGAGGCATCTTGGATATTCGAACCGAGCTGAGAACTTTTATACATGAAAACTTTATGATGGGAAGAGATATAGAAGAATTAACCGATTCCGGCTCTCTTTTGGAACTTGGGATAATCGATTCTACGGGTGTGCTCGAATTAGTCAATTTCATTGAGGAAACATACGGCTTTTCAATCGACGATGATGAATTGATACCCGAAAATCTCGATTCTATTGAGCACTTGATGAATTATATAAACAGGAAAAAGTGATAAAGAGTGATGCTGGTACATCAGTTTCTCGAGACAAACGCCGAAAAGCTTCCTTATAAGGATGTCGCCATACATTTAGGCGGTCGTATTAATTACTTTCAGCTCGAAGCCGCCGCAAACCGCTTAGCTAATAACTTAATCGGAAATGGCGTTAAACCGGGCGATAGAGTAGGCATAATCATAGAACCATCAATAAATTATATTATAGCCTATTTCGCTATACTCAAAGCCGGCGCTGTTGTCGTTGGACTAAATACCCAGAATACTCTTAGAAGCTACCGAAACGTTTTATGCGATTGTGAAGTGTCATGTTTGATAATCAGCAATAAACAGGCTTACCATGTTAAGGATCTCTATCGAGAAATTCAATCTTTAAATCTGATTATTTGTGATGGTTCTTATGACCGGTTTCCCAAAGGGATTTTGCCTCAGTACTGGCTTGATATTCAACTTAACGGCAGCCCTGCCAGACCTCAGGTACCCCGCAATTATGAGGATTACGCCCAGATAATCTATACCTCCGGCACTACCGGCTCACCAAAAGGAGTTGTGCTTTCTCATAAAAACCTCCATGCTAATACGGTTTCAATCGTAAAGTATCTTGATTTGAATCCGGATGACCGGGTTATGTCTATCCTGCCGTTTTATTACTCGTATGGTAATTCTGTTATGCTGACCCATATATTTTGCGGGGGAAGTCTCGTTATCGATAACCGCTTTGCTTACCCGAATGTGATATTGGATATAATGGCGACGGAGAGAGTTACAGGTTTTTCCGGAGTGCCGTCAACCTTTGCCATATTGATGCATAAATCGAATATCAATAATTATAAGTTTGACCGCTTACGATATATCACCCAAGCGGGGGGACCAATGACGCCGGCTTTAACACAAAAGATAATGGAGGCGATGCCGCTATTAAAAATATTCATTATGTATGGTCAAACAGAGGCTTCCGCAAGGCTGTCATATCTCGAACCAAATATGCTTCTTGAAAAAATCGGCTCTATCGGCAAAGCAATTCCGGGAGTAGAATTAACCGTTAAGGATGAAAAAGGCAAGGTTTGCAAACCCGGCGAGATAGGTGAAATTATCGCTAAGGGCGATAATATAATGGTCGGCTATTGGAATCAGCCGGAATCAACTAAAATGATTCTTAAAGAGGATGGTCTTCACACGAAAGATTTAGCTCGAATTGATGAGGATGGTTATCTATATATCGTCAGCCGAGCATCAGATATGATTAAAAGCGGCGCGCATCGAATTTCACCCAAGGAAATAGAGGAAGTGCTTGCCGAATTTCCCGGTATTATCGAATCAGCGGTAATCGGTGTTCCCGATGAGATACTGGGCGATGCTTTAGTGGCTTATATTGTCGTCAAGAATAAACTTGACGCTAAAGAATTTCGTAAACATTTGCGCTTAAACATAGCGCCATATAAAATTCCCAAAAAGATAATAGAGATTGAAACTTTGCCGAAAACCCCTTCTGGTAAAATAAAAAAGTTTCAGTTAGTAGAAAATTATATAGAGAAAGCGAGGCTGTAATGTCTTTTTCTTTAGATTCATTACAAATTGATTGTGAAAAAACCGTAAATCAGCTAACCGAAACACTTAAAAAACAGGTTCATGTTCAAATGAATAGAAGCGGAGCCGTTGTCGGAACCTCCGGCGGTATTGATTCGGCAGTGGTAGCGGCGCTTTGTGCAAAAGCTTTTGGCCAGAAGAAGATGCTTGGAGTTCTTCTGCCTGATAAGGATTCCTCGCCCGAATCTTCCAAATTGGGCAAGCTGCTAGCAAAGACCTATGGTTATGAATATATCACTGAAGATATTACAAGCTCTCTGGAGGGTGCCGACTGTTATGCCCGTCGGGACGAAGCTATTGCCCGCGTTTTCCCCGAGTATAAACCCGGCTGGAAAGCTAAAATCGTTTTACCCACCAAGATTCTTGAACAAAGCCAGCTTAATATATTCAAGCTGACTGTTACCAGTCCCAATGGCGAACCTAAAACAAAAAGACTGCCCTTAAAAGAGTATTTGGAAATTGTTGCCGCCTCCAATATGAAACAGCGAACCAGGATGATGGTTCTTTATTACCATGCTGAAAAACTCAATTATGCCGTAATCGGCACCGGCAACAAGAACGAACATGAACAGGGTTTCTTTGTTAAATATGGCGATGGCGGCGCTGACTGCAAACCGATTGCTCATTTTTTTAAAACGCAAGTATTCCAGTTGGCTGAATATCTTGAGGTGCCTAAGGAAATACGAACTAGAACGCCTACAACCGATACTTATCCTGATGAGCAGACGCAGGAGGAATTCTTTTTCGGCCTGAAATTTAAAACCATGGATCTTATTTGGTACGCTTTAGAGAATAATATCCCGATTGATGAAGTCTCCAGGGTTATGGATTTAAAGCCTGAGCAGATTCAAAGGGTTTGGAACGACCTGAAGCAGAAAAAGCGGACAACCGAATATCTAAGAATGGCGCCCTTACATATTTGATGTGTACCCGGGTTTATCGAGACAATAACAAACCCTGACTATTCCATGTAATTTCATTTTCTTTTATTGTGAGTATCTCTTACAAATTTAACTTTTTTTAAAATCCCCGCCAGCGTCTCCGCTAATGGCTTCGGCGTATACCCCAACTCACGCTGGGCTTTCTCCGATGAGTAATACAGTTTCAACCCGACTAACCGCACAACATTGCGATTCAATTTTGGTTTTTTCTTTTTGAAAAGATAAATCAATTCCGAGATACAAGCCAAAAGATATAATCCCCAATATGGAATTTTTATCAGCGGTTTTTTAATACCCAGAAACTTATTTGCCAACTCAAACGCCTTTGAAGGGTTCAGGTTATCGGCGGCGAGAATATATCGCTGGCCAGGTCTCCCCTTCTCTAAGGCTCCGATAATGCCGTCTATGACATCGGCGGTTTCAACCAGATTAATGCCAAAATCGAAATAGACCGGGATACGCTTGGGTATTTTCCTGAGGTCTTTCTCGGTTAGCTTTCTATCGGGCGGAGATACCATAATCGAGGGGTTTACTACTACTACTTCAAGCGAATCGCCATTGGCACCAAGAGCGAAATCCTCAGCCTCGCGTTTGGTTTCGAAATACGGCAGACCATAGCCGGCGAGATTGAACTCTGTCTCCTCATCAAGCGGGCGGCCATTAACTGAGCCGCCAACCGCCGCCACTGATGACACATGCAGAAGCCGCTGAACATCGCCAAGCGTGCAGGCATCGATGACATGCTTAGTGCCAATCACATTGACCCGATACATATACTCGGTATCAGCTTTGCTTAGCGGCCGAATGCTTACCCGCGCCGCGCCGTGGATGACATAATCGCAGCCTTTAACCGCCCCATACATCCAGAGCGGCTCGGTGATATCGCCGATGACAGGCTCAACGCCTTGGGGGCAATACTTATCGGCTTTCTCAGGCGAACGATAGTGTGCTCTTATGCTATAGCCGCGCGCAAGCAATTCCCTGACCAATCGCCGTCCAAGCTGGCCGCTGGCGCCGGTTACGAGGACTGTTTTGGGTGTGTTCATAGGAGTAAGTTTAATATATTTGAATGAGGATTACAAAGGGTAAATGGGCTGGTAGGCGGGGTTAGGCTGTTGGGTGCGGATAATTTTATTTAAGAAAAAAGCTTGACATATATATCTAATTTAGATTAAATTATTAATGAGTGAGTGATCGCTTTTAAGCAAACAGCTTAAACTTCTGTGATAATTGAATATGAACAAGATGGTAAAATATTTAGCCGTTAACTTTTAAACTAAAGGGGATTTATGCTGAAACGATTCAAATGTGGAGTTATGGGGGGGGTATTGCTATTATTGGCTGCTGGTTTATTATCACCTATTATCAGAGCTAAAAGATGGATAGCTATATTTGTACTGTGTTTATTGCTTACAAATAATTCATTTTCTCAAATGCGAATACGATATGGCGATTATCACTTACAGTTGGAAATTGGTCAGCAAGTAGATGTGCCTATTTACATTTATGTAATTGATGGTGGAACATATAATATTGGCGATTTCTGCTTGCCGCTGGGCTGTAATGACGACTACTTTTCATCTGTAGATGATTTTGTACGTTCAAGTGCTACGGATGATTGGGAGGCAATTAGTGGGGAAAATCTACAATTAAATCATCCGGAAAATAATTGGACTACTTTGTCTGGTCTTGGTTGGTTTAGCTTCGGAGGTCCTGCTACACCTGTAATTCTTACACCGAGCAATTCTGAAGAGATTGTAGGATTTATGAGGATGACAGTTAGAGGAAACGTTGCTCCTGGTTTTTATACAGATGTATTTAGGCAGAGTTCAGATACTTATCAAGGAGAAGCAAATGTCGGAGATACTATAGGTAATATGTATACTGTTGAAAGAGAATCATTTGGCATCAACATTGAATTCGTTATAACGCAGATATGCTCACCTGATTGTCCGTATGTGGCTTCGGGAAATGGATCGATTGTTTATCACAATTATATTGATGTTTTTTGTGATGGAGGAACCACTTATACATTGGATGATATTTCGAGAAGAGAAGGCGCTAACGGTGAAATGGGGGATAACCAAAGCATATTTTCAAAAGATTATGACTCACATGAACATTATTCTCATCCAGATTTATTATGGAACGATAATAGTCTTCGCCCAGCTATTGATGCTAATGTTTATGCAGGATTTGTATATGATTTTTTGTATCAATTTCACTACGGGCATTTCAGTTTTCAACGAAATGGCTGGGCAGGCGATGGACGTGATATGGCTTCGGCTTTAGACAATCCTGATATACCAGATAATGCAGGTTATTCTCCCAGCCACCATGAAGTTTGTTACGGTGTAGTTCAAACTCGACCTTACTCTTGTGCAGCATATCCTTTTATAGTTGCACATGAATGGGCACATGGTTTAACTCATTCTGAATCCAATTTATGGTACAGATCTGAATATGGTGCCTTAAATGAAGCTTTCTCTAACATGACAGCAGGTTATTATTGCTATTTAGATGGAGATCTTACTTGGTGGGAATTAGGAAAAGATTATAATGGACCCGGTAATAATCACAATGATTTAGATGACCCTCATTTGCATAATGACCCAGGCGCTTATTTGATTGATCCATATTGGCAAGATCTATCAAGTTGCAATCCCACTCCATATAACGACTATTGTTATGTTCACACTAATTGTACAGTTCCCGAATTGATGTTTTACTTATTAGCAGAGGGTGGTCAAAATCCTTACCTAGGCCTAATTCCCGGTCTTCGGGATGTTACAGTTACCGACATCGGTATTGATAATGCCATGATGATTATGTATTTTGCTAATTGTGCTGACTGGAACGATCGTACTGATTTTATTCAGGCCAGGGGCTGGACTATTTTCCGGGCATTAGAAGAAGAGAGTGTTTTTGGCGAATGGTCAATTCCTGTTTCTCAAGCATGGGAGGCTGTGAATGTTTATGATTTTAGTTGTAGTTATATTCCCGGTGATTGTGATGATGATTCTAATGCTGGTACTATAGCCGATTATAATTTTCTTCATGAATATTTGCTTGGACATCCGGGTAATCCATTGGAATGCGAGCTAACTCGAGAATCCCCACCATTTTATCCGGCTTTAGATGTCAATGGTGATTGTGATATAGATTTGATGGATTTAATGTATTATGGTAAATATATTTGCGCACAGCATGGTAGAGATGATACGTGGAGCTTTAAATGGTGTCAACTATATCCGGCTAATTAATATAGGATAGACACACAATTATAAAACAATGATCTTTTCAAGAAAAACCAAACTGATTAATAAACGTAGGAGGAATTATGAAAATTATTGTTTCAATGTTAATTGCAATTATTGTTTTAGCATCTATTGCTTTTGCTGATAATAATGATGAATCAATAACCCAATCCGATTCATCCAAGCAGAGGAAAATTGACGCAAAATCAAAAAGCGCTAGTGAATTCTCGGAAGAATATAGCAAGAAAAATAATTTGATAACAAGTTCAGATCAAAATAGTTATCAATCAAAAAAGATTGCAAAATACAATCAAGGTATTACCGCTACCGATTCTTTGGAAAAATGCTACCAATACTTAGAACTTTACAAAGAAAAGTATGGTATTTTGAATCCCAAAGAGGAATTTAAAGTTAGAAGAATCCTAAATACTGAAAACAGATTAACTATCGGTTTTTACCAAGTACATAATGATGTAAGAGTCATAGGTTATAGATATAGTATTTCATTTAATAGTGATTGCTTAATTAAATCTGCAAGCGGCCGTTATAATCCGAAAGCCAGGTTTGTCGATACAAATCCTTCAATTAATGAGGATGAAATTAAACATATCGCTATTAATGATCCACATGCTAAAGGAACCAGATTGGAACATGTAATAGAAACCGAATTAGCTATTGATTGTGAAGAGGATTGCCAATTAGTCTGGATAGTAACCATAGATAATATGAAAGACTCTAGCGTTAAATCTTTTGAAGAAATTATTTCTGGAGATTTTTATTTTGATGCAAATACTGGCAATTATTTGAAAATGTCCAATCCCCTAATTATTGATTGAATAGCAAATAAAAAGGATTATAAAAATGACAACAAGGATAAAAAAATCAATTACGACAGCCACAAAGCTATTATTGCCTTTTTTATTAATCGCTATGGCTGCTTCATTATATGCTGAAGATCCGGGCTTGCCGGATTCCGTCATTGTCGGTAACCTCAATGATTCTTTAATAGAAGCAAGTCCCGGAGATACTATAGACATCCCGGTCTGGATAAAAAATGATGAGAACATCATTGCCATTTATCTACCGATAGCTTTAGATTCTCAATATATTTCCGAGGATATAAGCGGCAATTTTTACGATATTTTTGATTCATTAAATACGCCTCATTGGGATGCAGCCGATTTTTTAATTCATTTTCCAGATGAGCCTATTGAAGGGCTTACAACATATTCCTTAATAGTTCTTTCTGAAAATGGTTCGCCTTGGTACTGGTATGTTTTTAATTCCGGATATGAGTGGGTTCACATGGCAGATTTCAGATTCATACTAAGTTCTGAGAATTTATCGGCAGGCGATAAAATACCTATTATACATGGAAATAGTCCTCGTATCGGCGGCATACATTTTTGTTTTGAAGATGTGTCTTTTTCAATTCATCCCGAATTCATCACCGGCGCCATCGCCATAGTCCCCGACGGCTACGCCTATCTCCCCGGCGATGCTAACATGGCGCTGGGCTTATGGCCGCCAAGAGTGCAAGGCAGCGATATGACCTACCTCGTTAATTATTTTAAGGGGTCATCCACAAGCCAGCCTTGCCTTCTGGATGGTTTTTGGGCCTCCGCTGATATTAATGGCGACTGCAATGTAATCGGCACTGATGTAACCCGGCTGGTTAACTATTTCAGAGGCACAGGCATTATCGAATACTGCGCCGATTACGAGCCGCTATGGCTCTCAACTTCAGAAGCTGAAGTTTGCGGCGAACCCGACGGCTGGCCAAACTGCGAGACGCCGCCTGTAACCGGCAGAGTTATACCAAGCGGCACCGGCATGTAAGATACTATTACTTGTTGCATGCAAACCAATAGGCAGTCCGCCGCGGCGGACTGCTCTTCGTTTTAGATGCTCATGTTTATGCCGGATGGATATATGATGAATGGTTTGATAAGTTTAACAGAAATGGATATGACAGCATAGGCAGCAGTATGAAATCGTGGGTAGATAATAACGATTATTGTTCAGAAGGAGTGATTGCTCGGTTCGATTTTATTATCGAGGGTGTTTTTTATAGATTACTTCCGCCAGGTTATAGATCTGGAACTAGAAGTATTGATATTGTTGCTCATGAATGGACTCATGGATTGACAGGTTTCGAATCGGATTTATGGTGTGAAAACGAACCAGGCGCGCTTGATGAATCATTTTCGGATATGATGGGTGCTTATATTGCAAGTTTAAGAGATCCATCAGATACGAATATATGGAGAATTGGTGAAAATGTTTATATGGATGGAAGATGTGTAAACAATATGAAGTTTCCTGAGGAGAATCTACATCCAAGTGTTTATCTAGGGCTATTATGGTATACCGATACTGATAGCCAAAACAATCTTGTTCATACCAATAACGGAGTTCCCAGTAAAATGTTTTATCTATTATCCGAGGGAGGACACTATACTGATACGGATGTAACAGGAATAGGCATTGAAAATGCCATAAAAATTATGTATGAAGCTAATTGTACTTATTGGAGTGAATATAGCGGTTTTCACAATGCTCTTGAAGGTTCGTTTCGAGCGGTATTAGATATAGAAGATTCGCTTGGTATCGATATTTGGGGATCATTAGCTGTTCCGGTGGCACAAGCTTGGAATGCTGTTAATGTTCAGGATAATACGTGTGCTTTTATTCCAGGGGACTGTGATGGTGATGGAATTGGAGGAACCATGTTTGATTATATATTTTTAGAAAATGTATTATTTCATGGAGGTGGAATTGATGGCACGCCATTATGCTTGATGCCTTATAATAACAATACAGACCGTCAGCATCCGGTAGCGCTGGATATCAACGGTGATTGCACCGTAACTATGGCTGATTTTAGTTTTTTTGACATTTATTGGGCTGATGCACAAGAGCTTACCAATGATGATCATATTGGGTTCAACTGGTGTCCTTATTTTGAGCCTGACTTATCTTTAATAACAGCAATTAAAAGAAAAACAAAAGAAGATGAATCTAAGTAATTTAATTATTAACATAAACCGGAGGAATTCATGATTAATAAAATATTAATAATCTTCATAACTCTCTTAATATCAGCAAATGCTCAGGAAAATAAGAAGCAAAATAGCCAAGAACTACCTGATACTTCTAAAACCAATTCATACGAATTTAAAATAAAAGAACCGAGCAAAGTAATTGAAGAATTTGGTTTGGGTAAGATTGAAAAAATAAATCTAAACGATAATGGTACTCCATCATGGATTTGGGGTGATTTAAACAAAGGAATAACAGAAACCGACCCGATAGAAAAATGCTATCAGTTTTTTGAACTGCATAAAGAGTTATTTGGTATGATAAATCCACGCGAAGAACTGGTAGTATATAGAACACAGGGCGGCGATCGGGTCAGTACTGTTAAATTTTATCAAGCGCATGGAGGTGTAAGGGTACGATTTGGACAGTATTTTGTTCATTTTAATAAAGATGAAAAGATTACTGGCATAAATGGATCTTTTGACCCAGAAGCCAGAAGTATCGATGCGATTCCTTCAATCAGTGTTGAGCAAGCGAGAGAAATAGCTATAAATTCTATGGAGAAACCAACAACAAATTTATATACCCCTGAAAGGGTCAAACCTGAACTTTATATTGCCAGGTTTGGTGGTAATGATGATGTATTTAACGGTAAATTCAGATTAGTATGGAAATGGCCATTTGTAGGAGTGCCGCCAGATAATTCATCATGGTATTATTATATTGATGCAAAAACAGGTGAGTTTGTTAAAAGAGAATCAGCTGTTAGAAGTACACCATTGAAGTAAAGGAAAATAATCGGTATTAAGCGCTAAAATAGGAGTGAATAAAATGTTGAAATTTTCTAATTGCATAAAAATACTAATAGTCTTTTTCATTTTTTTCAGTACGGTTTATGCCACTGACCCTGGCATTCCCGATTCAGTGATTGCAGGAAATCTTGATGGTTCACCTATATTATCTTGTCCTGGCGACACTATAAATATACCAATCTGGGTAAAAAATGATGAAGATGCTGTATTACTATATTTCTTAATTGCGATTGATGATCAGTATATTTCAGATTACCTAAATGGTCAAGTATATGGCATCTTAGATACTCTTTCTGATCCGCCTCATTGGGACATGTATGGATTTCATAACCCGTTTCAGGATTTGCTATCACCCGGCTATTCTTCATATCCTTTATTATGCAAATCTGATGACCCTTTTCATATTCCTTATGACTGGCTGCCATTCAATACTCAAAGTGAGTGGGTAAAAGCTGCAGACTTTACATTTGTATTAAGCTCTGATGAATCTATCATAGGTGATTCCATTCAAGTTATAGAAGGAGAGAATCCTATCTTAACCGGTGGTATATGTTTTACTGATAATAGCGGATATAATGAATGGTTTCCCGACTTTGTCGGCGGCACAATACTTATCGTCCCCGGCGGCTATGAATACCTCCCTGGCGATGCTAACATGGCGCTGGGCTTATGGCCGCCAAGAGTGCAAGGAGCGATATGACCTACCTCGTTAATTATTTTAAGGGGTCATCCACAAGCCAGCCTTGCCTTCTGGATGGTTTTTGGGCCTCCGCTGATATTAATGGCGACTGCAATGTAATCGGCACTGATGTAACCCGGCTGGTTAACTATTTCAGAGGCACAGGCATTATCGAATACTGCGCCGATTACGAGCCGCTATGGCTCTCAACTTCAGAAGCTGAAGTTTGCGGCGAACCCGACGGCTGGCCAAACTGCGAGACGCCGCCTGTAACCGGCAGAGTTATACCAAGCGGCACCGGCATGTAAGATACTATTACTTGTTGCATGCAAACCAATAGGCAGGTCTCGGGGAGACTTGCCCTACATTCTTATCAGCAAATAAAAAGCGCGGGCAAAATACCCGCGCTATATTAATTTGGCTGGTGTACGTCCTCGTGCACCAGCGTTGTTGGCAGACGAGGACGTCCGCCAACCACAATAATAATACCCGCGCTATATTCAAGAATTATTTAATATTGACCGGCAATTTTTCCTTCGTTACCTTCAGTACTGCCGGGCTCGAAGGCGGTAAAGCCGGACAATAAGCAGGCGGAGGATTGAAGCCTCGGAAATATGAAATTAAATACGTAATGTCAGAACCCAAGAACTGACAGTTGCCGTTAGCGTCACCGGCTACATATAACCACTCTTCAGACGAATCGTTATAGCAGCTATCCGGCGGGGGAGCGCTCGCGCCGCGGAAGTAATTTATACCGTAAATAACATCCGCGCCAATAACATTACCATCGCCGTTAATATCGCCGGGCACATAATCGCATACATATGCTTCCTCGACAGTAAGCGCAACAATTATCGTAAACGGTGTATCGGAAGCATTGGACATGCCCAAGATACCGCCAATATATTCGCCAATTGCCAACGCGCTGGCATCAAGGGCAACAACAAGCGTATCCTGACCTGATTCAGCAATAGTAAATATACTGTCTGAAAGTGAAATCCAATTCTCTTCAGTACTAAAATTAGCAATCAAACCGGCAGTACCAATGTTATAAACAATAATATCATGCGCTGCCTGCTGTCCCTGTATAAGCGTATCGGAAATCTCCATGGGCGAAACTACAATAATGGGAAATCCAGCTCCGCCAACATCGAAAGTAACCGGAATATTGATATTCGGATTAGTAGGGTCGTTGCTGGTAAGAATCAATGAGCCGGTATAAATAGCCTCAGGCAGTTCGGAGGCATCAAATGTAATAGTCGCGATAAGGCTATCATGCGCCTCGATAGTACCGGAAGTCGGTTCGGCAAACAGCCATCGCGTTGTGTTTTTAAACTCGATGGCCAGGTTATTTTGCACATAGGGCGCATTATAAACAACCTGTAAGCCAACACTGCCATTACCATTCTGTATACCGATAGTTGCCGAATTATTCGGCATGTTTATATCCTGATACTGGAAATATATCTTGCCGTTAGACAGCAGAATTATCTGGAACGTGTAAGGTCCGCCATCTCCATAGTGGGGTACGCCAATCCAGGAAATTATCAAACTGTCAACGCCATTTGAATAATAGTAGGCACTACCGCCATTATTGAAGTTTAAATCATCCCATAAGGGAGCGATAAGATTGACCGGTTCACTGCCATTAGTGGGAATCTGGTCGTTGGAATAATCTGTAACAGTCGATGTAAACGACATAAATCCGTTTGTGCTAAGCCTGAAAGTGTTAAACAAATTGCCATAGAATTCAAAGTTAAAGCCTATAGAAAATGGTCCAACGTTAGTATCATCGCCGAGGCCGGTAATAGGCGTGCCAATCGATGTTATATCAATCCAGCTATAGGTTGGGCCAGCCGGTTCGTTGGAATCTTTCCATGAGTAGCCGAATGCATCAGGACCGCCCTGGTCGCGATTCACGGGCGGGAAATAAGGTTCGGGCTTAGCGCCTGGTTTATCCGAGAGGTTATGATAACCGAGAGGTTTTATAGATGACAACCTTACAGCATCCGCAACTTTCTTTATATTGCCAAAGCTCAGGATACTGTCATCGGTTTCAGCAGAGAGGCTGAAATAGAGCGGGCCTTCGCCGTTGTTGGCAAGAATTAAATCGCGCGTAATCAGTTCACCGGAAGCTGCAGTTACCGAATATGAGATTGGATTAATGGATAGTTCCGGCGGATTCTGGGGAAGATTGTTAGTGAGGGCTACATCATCAATATACCAGCCTGCTTTATTAATGTAACTATCCGAGCCAAATAACCATCTGAATTGAACAACCTGGCCGGCATAATCGTCCAATCCGAAATTTGCCCGCTCCCAGCCGGAACTGGTATTCGTATAGCCCGGCTCGTTAAGAGAATAAATATACATGTCAGGATAACCGCCCTCAGGCGTAAGCAGATTCCATGATGCACCGCCGTTTGTAGAAATGGATACATTGCCCCCATCATAACTGTTCTCCATATCATACCAGTGATAAAATTCGAACTGGGCAGCGGGAGAATTAATTATCATTGAAGCACTGATTAATACATCATGACAATTTAATGGGTAATCACCGCCTAAGTTAGTGCCCCAGACATTGACGCCATAATATGCCTCATTCGGACCGCTGTTTGGTTCACCCCATTGCCAACTCCCCGACCCGCTGTAGCCGCCATCATTAAATTCGAAAGATTCGGCAGTTCTTAATTCAAAATCCAAGCTATTTACATAGCCTCCCGCAGCGGTAATCTCAAGGTTAAACACAACAGAATGACCCTGCGGAAAGTCATCATCGGCAACTACCGTGAAAACATCATCATGGTTGTCGGCTGTACCGCCATCAGGGGCTATATTGCCAAACGTTCCATTAGCATCGGTTATGGACACCATTTCATCATCTTCAGAGATAATACAATTTACCGTATTAGCCGCAGCCGAACCGTTGTTTATCAAGGTAATCACGATATCGGCAGTCTCGCCAGCCTCTAAGATGCCATTGCCGTTTCCGGTTTCATCATTAATAATAAGGGAAACAAAGTCAACATCCGGAGCATGAACAGGGATTGAGAAATAGCTTGTCCAGGTTTCTATGCTTGTCGAATCGTTTATTTCCAATTCGAATGCAATCAGGTGACCATCCGGTGTATTAGAGGCAACATCAAAGGAATAGGCATCATCAGCGCTGGCTGTTCCATAATCACCGTCGATATCGCCATAGAATTCGGAGCCATCATTGATAGTTGTATGGGAGTCGGTCGAACCAAGATTGGCCGAAACGCTATAAGCCTGATCGGGACCGACATTAACAAGTGTTGCATCCAGCAATACCGATTCGCCGAAATCGACCTCGCCATTATTATTACCGTTGGAATCGTCAATTACAAAGCTGTCTAAAACAACATAAGGTCCGTCAGGAGCAATCACTAATATATTGGCAATGTAAGCAACTTTATTATAAGCGGTAACTGTAAGAGTTACATTTTCCCCAATCGGCAATTCCTCAGAAATAGGAATTACAGCCATTCCACCTGCGCCGGTATAAGCCGAACCATATAGTGTGCCATTATAATAAATCGCGCCTAAGGCATTTTCGATACCGACAACTTCAATATTAATTTCACTAATATTAAAAATTACCGAATTGTCATGATTGACTGTCATGCTTGTTGGAGTATCAGTAAATAACTGAACGGAGGGATCTCCAAATATATGCCATGTGTCATAAGTTTTGATGCCTGAATCGTTATAGTTTAAATCGAGCATAAGGCAAGAACCATTATAACAAATACCGCCAAATGTGCTCATTGTTTCGGCTACTAAGAGGTCAACTGCTTCGTCCTGAGCATCCATAGGGGGGTTCCAATCCTGATTGATAGAGGACATATAAGCAGCGATAGCGCCGGTTGGATTACCGTTATTAGTTGCCCTCAACCAAGCCTCGCCAAAACATGTATAGCCGTTGAACCAACCATTTTGACAAGCAACGGATATAATAAATGGCAGCATATTTTCGTTTGTGAGCGCATTAACATGCGAATTTGAAAAATCAGTTGTGCTCCAACTTGTAATGCTCCCATGACCAGTATAATTTATTATGCCTCTTCCGGCATTCACCGCCGCAGTAACATCGCCGGCGCTGGCGCCGGGGTCATATATTTGGTCAACATGAGTATAGCTATAAGCCAGCAGGTCATCACGGATATAATCTTCATGCTCATAATCATACTCGCCATGATGTCCCGGGCCTCCAGTGGAGGCTATACCGGTACCCATATGATGCCAGTCAGTACCTTGAGGATATTTCTCATAATTTACAGTACGTTCAACCTGCGTTTGAACATCAGCGACACTTTCAGCCGAGAATCGCCCGACAAAAATATCCGGATAGTGGTCATTGCCGGCAAGCTTGGCATAGCTGGGGTCGGATGCGCCGTCGTATGATTCCGGGTAATCCACATAATTATAATCTCCGACAAGCAGCACAAAGGCTAAGTCGGTTGAATCATAAAAATCCTGGATATAGTGATGAATAAGATCATCCTGATTGCCGATATCGGACACATCAATAATAGTTGTTTTAATACCCTTTTGTCTTTTCCACTCCACTAAGGGCATCATCGCATCATGAAAAACATCGGCAGTGATTATAAGTATATCGCCCTGCTCGACAACCGGCGTATAAGTTAGCAGGCTGTAATTATAGTTAATAAATCTTCTTTGATAAAGCAGTTTAAAATCGGGAGTAACCTTAGCAAGCGGTTTGTGCCTGTCGAATACATTAACCTCGCCCGAACCATCAGCGATAACTTCAACAGTTATAGATGAATAAACCCGAAGCGTTTTTTCGGCCGGATTATATTGAAATGGGTGTATTTCAACAACCATACCGCGATAATCCCTTAATATGTAAGGCTCGTTTGATTTTGCCAGCAATGATGGATACCAGTTGTCAGAACCATATATACCGCCAAAAGTATAGGGAACATCATCAGGATTGATAGTGCGTGAAAAATGTCCCTTTGATGGAATCACCGCCATTGACGGGAAATCCTTGTATTCTGCTGACAGCACGTTAACTCGCATTTTGGCATCATCCGATATTATCATGCTGCGGCATATTTTCGGCAAAGCGGGTTCGCCCACATTATAAAGCGCCCCCTCTTTGGCGCACTCAATTTTATAATATTTTTCGCCGTCAATTTCGACAGCTTCAGCTGTGAAACCGCCAACATCGAAGCGAATAACAGTACGCATATCATTTGACTGCTCGACAGTAACTCGTGAATCTTCCTCGATATTTCCCAGTTTAAAATGTTTACCAGCCATCGCAGTTACTGTTAATGACAGTAAAATTATCAAGATCACCGTAATGTGTTTCATAAACTCCCTTCCTCTAAACTAAAAGGATATGATAAGATACTATATGCTTGGTCTCCCCAATAACTACCAAAGTCATATCAATTTATAGTCTTTACTTCGACCAAATCATAAATATAATTCAGTCGTTAAATCTACATTTAAAGACTTTATGGCAATATAACTGTTTTAACATAAATGCCAAACATTTTTTTGTCTAATACATTGACAATCATGACGTTGTTTAAAACGCAAATGTTAAGCAAGTAAGTATATCGGGTTCCGACTCGCCGCAGGCGAGAAGAAACCCGACACCTCGCGACAATATAATCCTCTTTTATCATAGTAAAATCACATATCAAAGTCGAAATGTCGGGTTTTTCCCTCCGGTCAGAACCCGACCTGCTTAGCTCTATCCCTCATAGATAGCGAGATGCGCTTTCGGTCAATGTCAACATTCAAAACCGTAACCGTTACCTTCTGCTGAACCTTAACTATCTCAGTCGGGTCCTTTACGAATCGGTTGGCTAATTCGCTGATATGCACCAAGCCATCCTGATGAACACCAATATCAACAAAGGCGCCGAAAGCGGTTACATTAGTAATAATACCGGGAAGCTTCATGCCGGGTTTGAGGTCATCCATTTTCTTAACCGATTCGGAAAAGCTGAATGTCGTATACTCATCACGGGGATCGCGGCCGGGTTTAGCTAATTCTCTCATTATATCCAGCAAGGTGGGCAGGCCAATTTTATCATCGACATACCGGTTTAAGTCGATTTGCTCACGAAGGCTTTCATCTTGCATAAGCTGTTCTACTGTACAGCTAATATCAGCGGCCATTTTTTCCACTATCGGATAGCTTTCGGGGTGAACTGCGCTTTTATCAAGCGGGTTTGATGAATCGGCTATACGGATAAAACCTGCCGCCTGCTCAAAAACCTTAGGCCCAAGACGCGGAACTTTATTTAAAACTTTGCGCGACTTAAATGGCCCGTTCTCATTTCGGTAATTGATAATATTCTTCGCCAAGCTTGGCCCTAATCCGGAGACATAAGTTAATAGCTGTTTGCTGGCGGTGTTGACCTCTACTCCAACCGCATTAACACAGCTTATCACAGTATCGTCAAGCCCCTGTTTCAGGTCGGTTTGGTCAACATCATGCTGATACTGCCCGACGCCAATCGATTTGGGATCGATCTTGACCAGCTCGGACAGCGGGTCCAATAAGCGGCGGCCTATTGAAACAGCGCCGCGAACAGTGATATCATAATCGGGGAACTCATCCCGCGCAATCTTGGAGGCTGAGTAAATCGATGCGCCCGCCTCGTTGACCATCTCTATCATGATATGTTTCGGCAATCCCAAACCTCGAATAAATTCCTCCGTTTCCCGTCCGGCAGTGCCATTACCGATAGCAATTACCCTGATCTTGAATTTATCACATAAGGCTATTACCTCAGAGGCGGCATCCTCGCGTTTGGCGCTTCCTGTATGCGGGTAGATAGTCGTATTGTAATCAAGCTTGCCCTGGCTGTCCAAACAAACAAGTTTACAACCTGTGCGAAAACCGGGGTCAAGAGCCATGACGCTTTTCTGGCCTAATGCTGGCGCCATCAAGAGTTCGCGAAGGTTTTCGGCAAATACCCTTATCGCCTCTTTATCGGCGTTTTTGCGTGAATCAACGCGGATTTCGGCTTCCATCGCCGGGCCAAGCAGACGTTTATAGCTATCCTGCACCGCCAGCCTGACCTGTTCGGAGGCAGGGTTATCGCCAAGTATGAATAGCCCCTCAAGTATTGCCATAGCCGCTTCCTCAGGCGGGGCGATATGCATACTCAATATCGATTCGTTTTCACCGCGCCGCATCGCCAGCAGACGGTGCGAGGGAACATCGACAGCTGGTTCTTCCCAGTCGAAATAATCGGTAAACTTAGCGCCGTCTTTTTCCTTGCCGGAAATTACTTTCGTACGGATTACGCCTTTCTCAGTAAAAAGCTCCCTTAGACGGGCGCGGGCGTCAGCATCCTCATTGACCCAGGCGGCTATTATATCGCGCGCGCCGGCAAGGGCATCCTCGACAGTTGCCACTTCCTTTTCGGAATCAATAAAAGCTTCCGCTTCCGCTAACGGGTCTATATCATCCTGCTCAAACAGCATTTCGGCTAATGGTTCCAGCCCGCGTTCGATAGCGATAGTCGCCCGAGTGCGGCGTTTGGGTTTGAATGGCAGGTATATATCCTCAAGCACCGCCATAGTTTCGGCGGCATCGATTTTTGCTTTCAATTCATCGTTAAGCAAGCCGCGTTCATCGAGCGACTTGAGGATAGCCTCGCGCCGCTTGTCTAATTCCCGAAGCTGAGCTATGCGGTCGCGGATAGTGGTAATCTGCACTTCCTCAAGGCTGCCGGTTGCCTCTTTGCGGTAGCGCGCAATAAATGGCACCGTGGCGTCATTATCGAGAAGCGCGACTGCGGCGGCAACCTGTTTGGGATTGAGGCTGAGTTCGTTAGCTATTTTTTGTATGTGGGCGGGGTTCATCATATCCTTAAAATGCTTACTTTAAAATTATTAGCAATGAATATATAAAAATTTTTTAAAAGCGAAAGGGAAAAGGGTTAAGAAGTCAATAATGTTGTAAAATAGAAATTAAAGAGTCGTTCGTTTTATATCTCGATTTTTATCAACTTGTTTTTTATTAGACTGAATTCTTAGTATATTTTGAGATGAATTACACTGCTGTCCGGTCTTTTTCATATTGATAATAAACGTTTTTATTGATATATTCTAACTCATGGAATTATTCGGCATCAATCCGGGACGCAGGGTTATTATTTATTTCATGATAGCTATAATAATAGGGACAATTCTTTTAAAATTGTCGATAAGCGCTCAGGATAAGCCAATAGATTTAATTGATGCCCTGTTTACTTCAACTTCCGCCGTATGCGTTACCGGGCTAACCGTTGTCGATACCGGCAAAGATTTCTCTCTTTTTGGGCAGATTGTAATATTAATTCTGATCCAGTTTGGGGGATTGGGAATAATGACATTTGCCACTGCTTTGCTTATAGCATTTGGGTCAAAATTGACATTTCAAGACAGGCTGGGCTTAACTCAGAGTTTTACCGCTAACAAAAAAGGTGAAACTTCCTCGCTAATAAAAGCTATATTATCCATTACTCTTTCAATCGAATTAATTGGCGCATTAGCCATGTTTTTAAAATTTAAAAATGAGTTCCCGGTTGGAAAAGCGATATTCTATTCAATTTTTCATTCCGTATCAGCCTTTTGTAATGCCGGCTTTTCCATTTTCTCTAATAGTCTTGAGAATTACCGCTACGATTATTATATCATCATTATATTTGCGGTATTGATAATTATAGGCGGACTTGGCTTTACGGTTATAAGGGAGTTGTTTGATAAATTTAATAATCGACAAGTAAAAATATCATTACATTCAAAACTATGTCTTTTGACAACTGCGATTTTGCTTATTGTCGGGACGATTGCCTATTTAACCGCCGAGTATCAAAATGTATTTCAAAATTCGGGGGCTGCATATAATACCGCTAACGCTTTTTTTCAATCTGTGACCTCGCGCACTGCGGGTTTCAATACTATTTCTCAAAATGAATTGACTGAAGTTAGCATGATGATTACAATTTTCTTAATGTTTGTTGGCGCCTGTCCGGGTTCGACTGGCGGCGGCATAAAAACTATCACATTCATGGTTATTTTGCTGTTGATTATTAATCGATTTTCCGGGCGAAGTGTAGTAACCATATTTAAGCGAACAATCAGCGGCGATTCAATAATACGCGCTATTACTGTATTCATTCTGGCATTTTTTGTGATTGCAGCGGCGCTGGCAATATTTATGTTTGCTGAGGAAAAACCTTTAGCGTATTGTATCACTCATGGCTGGTTTGGCGAAAGTCTTTTCGAGATAGTTTCCGCTTTTAGCACAGTTGGCCTATCATTGGGAATGACATCAAAGCTGCACGATTTCAGCAAAATTATCTTAATAATAACAATGTTCACCGGCAGAGTAGGTTTATTGACCTTAGCCTTTGCCTTTGCCAAAAAGCCAAAACAAGGCGAAATCGTATATTCTGAAGAATCCGTTATGACCGGATAGTGGAGATAATATGAAAGAATTTGCTGTAATAGGAATGGGTAATTTTGGGGAGATGTTGGTTAGGAAATTAACCGAATTAGGATGTAAAGTAACCGCAGTCGATATTAACAAAACTCAGGTGCAAGCCTTACAGGAATATGCAGACCAGGCAATTTTAGCAAATGCGGCCGACAGAAAGTTCTTAGAAAATCTGGAAGTGAGCAATTATGATTGTTTTATTATATCTACCGGCGAGGATTCCCACGCTTCAATACTTATCACTCTTTACCTTAAGGAATTGGGAGCTAAAAAAATAATCGTTAAGGCAAATACTGCCGATCATGCCCGGATATTGTATAAAGTTGGTGCTGATGATGTAATTATTCCCGAAGAAGATATGGCTGTTAAAATAGCAAAAAATTTAGCTCAGCCAAATGTGCTCGATTATCTGCCGTTGAGTGATGAATATTTAATCGCCGAGATTATAGCACCTTCAAAATTTATTGGGAAGACGCTTAAAACATTAAAACTTCGAACTGAATATCATTTAGAGGTAATAGCTATTAAAGATAAGGCTATTAAAAAATTTAATTTTATCCCTCATGCTGATTATGAAATTCAGCAATCGGATGTGCTTGTTGTTTTGGGAAAGGAAAAAAACATAGAAGATATAAAGGAATAAATCGGTTTATCTATCTCGTTTATATCTATAATTACCAACAACTGCTAAAGCGCCGCTTCATGATGCCGTCCGCCGCGGCGAGCTTGCCCTGCAATTACTGCTGCCTTTAAGTTGACGCACAACGATGTGCCTTGTGGCGGGGACATACGTCAACCATTATCTCTTAGCTTAATATTTCAGATGCTTATCGAAAAACTCTATCAACTTTCGATAAAAGGCTATATTGTTTTCCTTCTTGGCTGTGCCATGCCCTTCATCCTGAAAAATCAATGTATCAACTGTGCCGCCTCTGTTATTAATAGCATGAAATATCTGCCGCGCTTCATCAACAGGCACCCTTGGGTCATTTACGCCATGCACTAACAATAGCGGTGAGGTGATATTATCAACCTTAGACATTGGGGAGATAGATTCCAGCCAGACCGAATCGGTAAGCGGCCCGTATTCAGCCTCCCTGATGGCTCTCCGATAATCCGCAGTGTTAATTAGGAAAGTTTTGAAATTGGAGATGCCGACTTTTGCTACGGACGCGCCCCAGTAATCGGGATACTCTGTAATAGCAGCCAAAGCAACATACCCGCCATAGGATGTTCCTTTGATGGCTATCTTGCCTTTTTTTGCATATCCTTGCTCGATAAGCCAGTCGGCTGCTGCTTTGTAGTCTTTTATAGAATCGAGCCGCTTGCGGTGGTCATCGAGGGTCATATATTCTCTGCCGTAGCCCTCGCTTCCCCTGACATTGGGAGCCAATATGCCATAACCGTTTTGAAGTAGATACTGAAAATGGCGGTAGAAGAACGGCCGATACTGCCCCTCCGGTCCGCCATGAGCATGGATAACAAACGGTATCACATCGCCTTTATAGCCGGGCGGAAGAAACAGGAATGCCGGAATCTCTTTGCCATCGAAAGTTTTATAATGTATGAGAATTGGTTCGATGAAAATATCGGGATTGATGCCGGCATAGCTGGAGAAAGTTACCTGTTTTAATTTCTTTGTTTGCCAATTCCAGGTCCAGAGATCACCGGTTTTAGTAGGCGAGTTGTAGTTGAATATCAATTGACTGCCCTTGCCAAAGTATGGTCCCGATATGATGCCCGAAAGCGGCGGCGCTGGAAGCTCTTTATGTGATTCCGTATCGATTATATGCAGGATACCGTAGCCGTTCTCATTATCAATCCAAGCTAAATAGCGGCGGTTATCGGATAAAACCATATCCTCGGTTTCCCAGGGGGAATTGAGGTTGATAAACTCGAATTTATCTTTCTTAATATTGTATTTGGCGACTTTCTTGAGGTTCATTTTATTCTTGTTAGTTACCATCCAGATATATTTATTATCCGGTGAGAACTGCCCGCCATTAAAATTGTAGTCGCCTTTATGCTTCGCAAGCTGTTCTATTTTGTGGGATTCAAGATTCAACAAATAAAGCTCGTTATTAACATTTTTCGGCCAGGCTTCAATAAGCAATAGACTGCCGTCAATGGATATATCCACAGGATCATTTATGCCCTCGATATCTTTTACCAGCCGTGATTGGCCGGTTTCGACAGCCATAGCATAGATATAGAAATCGCGGTTATTAGCTTCATTTGAGTAATAATAAATCGTCTTCGAATCCGGACCCCATATTACCGAACCAAATCTTACATCCAGTTTGTCGGTTAATGCTTTTATTCTGCCGGTATTAGGATTCATCAAATATATCTGACTTCTCTCATTACCGCCGCGGCAGGCCATAACAATCATTTTAGAACCATCCGGGGATATATTATAACCGTTGATGCCGTCATCAAAGAAAGTCAGACGGTACGGCCAGCCTTCCTTGGTGATTTTATATATCTGCATTTCGCCGGAAATGGAGGAAGCAAAGTATATCATGCCATCAATCGGGGAAATTTCTCCCATGCCGGCACCGCCTATTTGCATGAAAGTGGCTATATCGGGAATGTATTCATCATCAGCTTGTAAAATGGGACTTGAAACAAATAACATCAGTACGATAATGATATTAATTATTCTTAACATGTTAATCCTTTCATTAATTTTAAAAGCAAAACAACTCCATAATATTAAAATACGATATTCCTGCTGATGGGTTTCCAAAGTTTAATTAATATTATCTCTTAATCGCTGCCAGCAAATCAGACACAATCTCATCCCGCACCCGTTGGCCGGCATTCTTGTATGCTTTCAAACCGGCCTTATCAAAATTCAGATCGATACCCTTGATATCATGAAGCGACTGTTTGTAAAGCTCCTCGCCTTTATTCCTATCATATACTAAGACCGAAAAATTAACAAAAGAGGAGTACATTTCACCCATTATTTCAGAACCCTGCTTAGATTGAGCCTCGATTGTGATAATATAATCGGCGGTGTTTTTATTATCGATAAAGCTGAAACCATAATAGGAAAGAGCATCCTTAAACGCCGGCTCAATCGCTGGAATGTCCAGTTGATATCCCATATGAGTCTCGCTGGATTTAATATAGGCCGTGATGTTGGAAACGCTTAGTTCTATTTGCTCTGATGGTATAGTGAAACTGTTAACAATCCCTTTGATTATTGGGGATGCTTCATCCAAGGCTATCATACCGCTGATATCAAGTTTAACTTGAATTATCTGGATAGCATCGAATGCTTTTATTTTAGAAATGCGGCATTTCGCTATACCCTGCTGGTCTGTTCGAGCTTTTTCAACCAAATCACCGGAACCGCGAGTGAATGCAAAAGATAGAGGCAGATTCGAGATTCCAAATTCGTCGCCATCCGCAGCTTTATAGACAGCCGCTACTTCCAATGATCTTTTTAATGGCTGGCCTATTTTTGCCTCCATTTTACTGCTGGTTGGCTTTAATTCAATTTTGCTTAAAAGATTTTGTATAGATGAATAAATCTCGTTGAACAGATAAATCCGCAAGCCCTCAAAATCGACCTCAAGCGTTTGGGCTATATATTTTTCTATTGGGTTTAAAGCCTGCAAATAAAACTGTAAGGCGCCGCTTATATCGTTTTGCCTTTCGCTGTTTTTAGCTTTTGTGAATAAATCCAGCGACAACCTAACAGCTCTATCGATTTTCTCCTGCTTATTAAGAGCATATTGCCCTTTCGATAACCTGTAATACACCCAGTAACTGCTGTAATCCTCCCAGGTATCGACAAGCTCATAGCCTTCCAATTCGGCTTTTGTCGAGGTGTGAATATGGCTTTTAAACTCATCCTCAATCATTCCCGAACGTTCGATAACAGTTTGATATGTTTCACCGGAGATATTTACCGCTATTTGCGATGCCAGGTCGTTCAAAGCGGCATCCTTAGCCATCTGGATATGTTCTTGGCTATCGGGACTTTTTGCAACGACTCCAATTCCGATATAATAAAGCTTGCTTATCGGATGTTCGGTAACCCAGCCCGGAGCATCTGATTTTTGTAATAGTTTATTCTTAGCCAAATCCTGTTTTTTACCGCCGGCGCAGGAAAATATAATTGATGTAATTAATATTAAGGGCAATAAATATTTTATGTTAATGGAATTCATTATTATCTCCGGTGGGTTATGATGGTCAAGACCGCGAGATGGTCTTGACCTATAATCAATCAACTGCTCTAAAACACTATGCCGGCAGTTATGCCAATAAACGAAGTGGTTTCATCTTCAGTAAAAATGAACCTCATCAGTCCCTGAAATATAATATTGTTATTACCCGCCGGAAGTTCAAGACCAGCGCCAGCGGCTAAACCCATCTTGTTTTCGTCAGCTTTAACTGTCTATTCCTCGTTATCTACCGATACTGTTGTTTCTCCCGACAGCATATTATAGGTTCCCATTCCGAATATGAATATCTGAGAGCTGGCAGTTGCCGGAGTTAGATAGGGCCGCAAACCGACACCTAATTCAATTACATTGAAATTGCCTTCTGCTTCCATATCATAATCATCTAAATCCATACCATAATTATACCAGTAATAATCCTCCCATTCATCTATAAAGTCATCTACATAAGTATCTCCATCAAAGGTAAATAACTCGTAGGCGCCGCTCAGTGTAACGCCGATATTGGGCGAAGGAAATAAAACATATTGCCCATGCAAACTGAATCCGGTCTTGTAATAATCTTTAAAAACTTCCGGGCCTAATGGAATAGCGCCGCCCGCAAATAATTCAAGCTGGGACCGCCTTATCTGGGCAAATGCCTGAGTAGACATAATAACCAGCAAGAAAATCATCACAAACATTAACCAACGTCTCATACTCTCATCCTTTCCTGTTTTTTTTCAGTTGCTTTCATAGATAAACTAAATAATCTGAATTTAATTTACTTGGTTTGAACTTTATCGTTTACTTGCGGCAAACCGTTTATGTTTTTAATAATTTTTACTTTCGAGTAGCTGTCATAAACATCAATAGCCTGCACTTCGCAGATTTTATCTTTCTTAATATCAAGAGTATCCCCGCTTACCGGATGGATAATAGGTTCGCCTTCCCTGTATATATGGCACTTCATGCCTTTTTTGAGTCCCTGACCGCTGCCCATATCAATCAACAACGATCCCAATTCAGATTGAATAACTATGCCGTTTAAAATCGGCATATCCATATTTAATTTACGGGTTACCTCCCCAATCATTTTCGAAAGACTTAATAATGATAGATTTTTACTGTAGGCATCCTGTGAGGAAATTATTACGGCGGTTTCGGTATCGACAAGACGAGCATCAACCGAAACAGACCTGCCATCGCTGGTGATGCTTCCGAATACTACCACATCAACACCTGCAGTTTTGCCAACCTCAATCGCTGTTGATTGGTCAATTATGCCGGTTAAACCAAGTTTTTGCTCCTTAAGGATGCTCTCAAGCTGCGACCTTTCAATAACTCTAAACCGATTCAAATGATGGAATTCGGTAATCATCTTATCAAACAGGTCGATATCACCAAACTCAGCGCCGATGCCTTTGGTCTCAAATGGCAAAATAGCAATACTCAGCCTGTCTCCAAAAAGCTGGGATTTGTCGCTCGGCGGAGATATTGTCTCATTTTTATCATCAGCAGGTTGAGTTCGATAATCAGAGTCTGTCTCATAAGATGGGTTTGTTTTGGCTCCGGGATGCCCCTCATCTATTAAATCCATAAGCCTTCTTGCTTTTTTCGAGGGGCTTTGCTTAAGCGATAAAGACAGTTCTTCTCTGGCGCGAGTTATATCGCCCAGATTGTAGAAACATGTTCCCATTTCCCGATGCGGATAATATTCTATGAACATGGTGCCGACTCGCTTTTTATTTGTATCTATATTCTCTATTTGAACAGCCTGCTCGAATTTTTCGATTGCCCGGTTCCAATCTTCATTTTTAACAGCATCAAGGCCGGATTTATAAAGTTCATACCATCTCGGGGCGCTGTAAACATTGGCAATATTAAAACAAAAGAACATTCCAATAAGAATGATAATCTTTTTATCTATTTTAAGAACTGTCATTGCTCCTCCACTAATTTTTTATAAGAGCATTTGGTCAACTGCCTTAGTACCCTTGTTAAATGATTCAATTAACTTGTTATCAAGTGATACTTATAATAATATAGTGAAAATCATAGCTTAAACAAAATGAAAAGTCAACAAACCGGAATAAACTAAATTTACTATTTTTTTCACTACTGTCCGGCCTTTTCAATAGAATTCTCCAATTAATACACAATAGATGAAACTTGCTTGAGCCATAACATATAAAACAATAAGCCGTTAGAATATCTTTATAAA
>JAGGSN010000040.1 GCA_021159005.1 Candidatus Zixiibacteriota bacterium
CACAGCCCGCTCTGCCCCATGGATCAAAGCAACTTACCATTCAAATTGGGATAGTTTAATAACATTTGGTTCCGAAGAAATAGCAGTAACAAATCATTTTGATGGCAAAGTCAAGATTAAGGAGTCTATAACTACCCATTTTGATGGCAAAGTAAGAATCAAGAATTCTACAACCGATCTTTTTGACGGCAAGGTTTATCTGGATACATATGATATAGACCTACTTGACGGTAAGGCTCGAATCAAGGATACGGCAAGTAAATCTTTAGACGGTAAAGTTAAGATCAAGGATGAAACCACTGATCTCCTGGATGGAAAAGTCTATTTATACAAATCTGCTAGCAAGGTATTTGATGGCAAAACTAGAATTAAGGATTCAATTAGTAATTTATTAGATGGGAAAATATATGTCACTGGTGTAGTAACAGATCTTCTTGATGGGAAACTGGTTGTTATAAAGCACGCTACCGATTTGCTAGATGGCAAGACAAATATAAATAAATCTGCTATAGGATTTTTTGATGGTAAAACCCTTGTTAAAGATAGTGCTGTTAATATATTTGATGGCAAAACTGCAATTAAAGATACAACTACCAACTTACTTGATGGCAAAGCAAGGGTAAAAAGTTCCGCTACTGATCTTCTTGATGGCAAAGCAAGGGTAAAAGATTCAGCCACCAATCTCCTCGATGGCAAAGCATATATCACATATACCGGTCAAATAGACGCAACTTGCCCCACGCCTACCTGCGAGATGTCGGCTGTTTTCAGGTATGCTCGCATCGAAGCTTCCTCTCCGGTACCCACTGCAAGTTTTAGGATTGGTAAGATAATAGAAGGCGATTGTCCGGTTCCCGAATTTATCTGCACAGCTTACAGTGGCAGGGATCCATCAATTATAGCCAGCGCTCCGTGCCCGACCTGCTCGATGCGAATCGGTCTTAAATTCAGCGGAGATGTTCCCATTCCAATATGTAGTATGGTAGCTGATACCCACCATCTTGCTACCATATATGGTCGGGTGCCGGTTCCTCTGCTTACCTGCATAGGTGATACAGAAAATATTACAGTTATCTCGGGTACAGTCCCGACCCCGACTGGATTATTCGAAGTTACTGTTGGGAATGTGGCCTCTATTTTCGGAAGATCACCTTGCCCGTATTGTACCATGGTGGCATTGACCGGGCAGGTTGTTTCATTATATGGAAGAGTGCCTGTGCCGGGTGCCCTTGTTCGTTTTTATGCATCGTTGGCAAATGACACTATAATACTTACAGGTACAGTTCCGACTCCTACTATGACATCAAGCGTTGATTGCTTCACGAGTTCAATACTGAGACATGTGAGGGGAAAAATACGATAATGGCTGATATAGAAGGATACGCTCCTACCCCAACGGCGAATATTACGGCCTCTTTCGTACCGTACAGTTCTTGTATGTTTGTTTTGGATCATGCTTTGCAGGCAAGGGCTACAACTCAGTACATTGATTACGAATTTAATTCAATGGTGAAATTCGGAGATGTTTACCTTGGAGCGTCTACCGACGGTATATATGAGCTTGACGGTGACACAGACGATGGTAATGCTATAGGGGCCTACTTTGAACCGATAGTAACGGATTTTGGAATTAATAATCCTAAAAAGGTACGGTTTATATTTTTAGGATATGAGGCTGAGGGAGACCTTGTAATAACTCTCGAAGATAACAGATCACAGAAATCGTTCACGGTTGATTCCGTAGTGACCGGCCAACAGTGGCGTAGAATAACTGGAAGCCGAAGCATCCGTGGACGATATCTTACCTTTCAAATATCTAACGTGGATGGTTGTGACTTTGGTATTGACTCTATTGATGTTGCCCTGGTTGTGATGCCTAGGAGCTTTAAGATATGAAAGTGCCATGCAAAATAACCACGTCCGGGGATAAAGAATATGCACGTAAATTTATTGGTGCAGCACAGAGTCAGTTGCGTATCCTGGAAAATCAATTAAAATTCCAAGATTTAGAGCAGGGTGTAAGAAAAGTTCGTCTCGATCCAAGAACGATATGCGAAGCAAGTTTTTGTTTTGATTTATCTGAAGTGAAAATTTACAGCGAACCCATAGTTGTAGAATTAAAAGAGAAACCCGGAATTGATAAGCTGGAGCCGAGATTTTTTGCTTATGTTATTAGAAAGGATGAGATAACTGGAATTTCTACCAAAGAATATTATTGGCTTTTTTTTAATAAAAAAGGTAACAACCTTAATGAATTTAGACAAACTAAAGATAAAACATCAGTTAAACTCTCGGAATATTACGAAGTTTATGCATGGAAGGTCGCTGGCGTTGTAAGAGATTTAATAATTTTTGACTGTGCGGAAAAACCTAAAGAAAAGATGATAGAACTTTTAGAAAAAATGAGAAATGTTCCACATTTTTCATCGTCTGTTTTTACAAAAGCATTTATGACTTATGCTCCGAATGATGAAGAGAAAAAAGATGGTAGAAGATTTGCCGCCGCTGCACATTTAATGACATCAGATTACGTTAATGTTTTCGAGCCGATTAATTTGCCTAACTGTATAGGAAATATTCATAAATTTCCCATACCTTATTATCCAAGACCTGCTTATTGCTTCCCAGATGATCCAGAACTTGTCGGTCTTTTTCTTCACTGTCCCCCTAATAGATTTTATTGCAACACAGAAGAAAGGATGATGGTATGGTACACAGCAAAAAGCTATAATCCTGAAATTCATGGACAGGATTTTATTTGTGGAATCATTTTAAATTTAAATACTGCAACTATTCAGACTTTTACTTTTTATCCCAGTAATGGTGATGGACATGGTTTTACGCCATATTGGACTATACAGACAATGTATGAAGTTCCTTATTCCATGATGACTGAAGTAGAGGAATTGACTGAAAAGGAATTAACTATTACAATGCAGTGGGAAAGGCGGCCAATGAGGATAAGGGTTTCATTAGACCCTGATACACCGGAAGATGATATAATAAAATATGAAGAAATTACTAAGGTTGAACATAGAATATGGACTGGTACTGAAACGGGTTTCGATAAAGTTCCTTTTGCTGAATTTGAACAAGAATTTAGAGGTCCCTTATCAAGTCACGATATAATTGTTACACAAGAGGAATATGATTGTTCACAGCATAGTGGCGATCCACTTTGTTGCGATGGACACGAAAGAGAACTTAAAGGTAGAGAATATTCGGTGGCTCCCCCAAGTGACTTGGAGAAACATTCATCCTATAATATAACTTTTTATGGAAAAGAATATACTACAAGAGCCGATAAAGAATATAAACATTTGGATGAGAGTATTTCTACTCGCATACAACGATGTGCCCATACTATATTGGGAGCCTGCTTTTCTCAATATGTAAATCTTAATAAAGGAAGAAATGTTTATCAGGATACAGAACAAAAAAAAGCACACGGAGTGTATGCAAGTTGGATAAATCCGAATACTGCTTTCGAATTACGTAAACTAAATAAAGATTATTTAAGTGGCAGTGCAGAATATTACAGTGGCAGTAATTATGGCGGGCCTACTCGTGATGATTGGCAAGATGAATGTCCACTCGATGAATATTCTGAATTATATCCAATATCATTTACATGTTTTTATAGATTTCCTAATATACCTTCTGACATATGGGATGGATTGGAAAATGAGCACTATTCAGCATGGGGGTCGACACGTGACTTGAGACGAGATGGAACTGTTGATAATGAAAACTCTACAGAAATTAATGAATATACTATAGATAAAGAAATAGTATTAGATGGTACCAAAATTGATAGAATCTATTATCTCGATGATCGAGCAACTGACAACAATCAGGGAATTATTGTGGCTGGTAAAGGTATAGGGGACATGGAAGAGGAAGAAGAAGAAGAGGAAGAGGAAGAAGAGGAAGAGGAAGAGGAAGAGGACGGTATACCTACTCCTAATCGTTGGGAAATATTTTGGAAAATAGACTGGAATGAAGATGATAGGTCTTTACAGGGATGTATAACTCCAGATGAAGACATTGATTATATTGATATTAAAGATAAATTGCTCGAACTTCTTGATTGCAAAGTTTATGAATTAATTGATATAGGATTGGTTTAGGGAGAATAATATGGGCACATGGGTTCCAGTACCAGAATGGGCAGAGGGTAGAGTTGGTG
>JAGGSN010000041.1 GCA_021159005.1 Candidatus Zixiibacteriota bacterium
AGTAAGATGATGGGTATCAGCTATTATACTGCATATTGGAATAGGAACGTCTCCATTGAAGCTAAGACCAATCCGCATTGAACAGGTCGGGCATGGAGCACTGGCTATAATTGAAGGATTCCTACCGCTGTAAGCTGTGCAGGTAAATTCGGGAATCGGACAATCACCTTCTATTATCCTTCCTATTTTAAAACTTGCAGTTGGAATCGGAGGAGAAGCTTCGAGGCGAGCATATCTGAAAATAGCCGACATCTCGCAGGTCGGAGTTGGACAATAACCATTTATCTGGCCGGTATAAACAATCCACGTCTTACCATCGAGAAGATCGATATCGAAAGTATTAATAAATGCTTTACCATCAAGAAGATTGGTTGCTGCACTTTTTACTATTACTTTCCCATCTAACAGGTCGGTATCTATATTTTTTATTCTAGCTTTGCCATCGAGAAGATCGATATCGAAAGTATCAATAAATGCTTTACCATCAAGAAGATTGGTTGCTGCGTTTTTTATTCTAATTTTGCCGTCAAAAAAATTGGTTGCGAATACTTCTCCTGATCCAAATGTTACTAAGTTATCCTTATTAGAATAAGATGTTGCTTTAATCCATTCATCAGCCCTCCCTGCATTTGATATCCTAACTTCGTCAATAATACCATCAGCAGGACGCATCATAGTACCTGCATAGTCTTCCCCGCCAATTACAAATTTTGCTGTATTATTTCTAACTGTATCGCCAATTCTATCTATCTCTGATGATTGCTTAACTCCGTCTAAAAAGCATTCAATTTTATCATAAGAAGATTTCCATCTTCCAGCAAAACAGTAGTCAGTGTCTATGACAATAGCATCGTTTATTCCCACAGGGCTATCTGTATCTGTATCATCGGTAGCTAAGGCAAAAAATATTTTATTGCTACTTGCGCTTACATAAACCCTGAAGCTATGATTTGATCCGTCATATCGTTTGCTTACTAATGTTTGTTCGTAGGCGGGGGATGAATTAGCTGGGTATTCTTGTTTATAACTAACCTCAACAGTTATATTAGATAAATTGTCTAATGCGGCAAGATCACTTACATCTATATAGTCATTAGTATCTGTTTGAGTTCCATCTTCGAATTGAATGCCCTTACCAATTAACGCATCTACTAATCTTCCAGATGTAAGTGCCGATCCTGGAGTGCCGTTGAATTCATTTGAAGTGGAATCCTTCATGCAATCCGATCCACCCGACGGGTCTTGGCTCATATGGTGAACAAGAATGAAATTCGAATCCCAAACGTTTTGGGCAGGAGTTGAGCCAGTATCACCTATGTAGG
>JAGGSN010000042.1 GCA_021159005.1 Candidatus Zixiibacteriota bacterium
AATGATAACAGGAGCAGGCTTTTTTTGTATAAGTTTTTACATAAATTTCTTTCCGCAACAGGAACTAATTAGTTCCTGTTGCGGAAAGCAGTAAAAACGATAAAAAATTAACCGTCCGATTTAGGACAAGGTCAGTTTGTCATCATTTTTGTTGTCCAAGAGGACTCCTTACGGAGAACTGTCCGCAAAAGCTCTTTGAAAAGTTAAAATTTCAGTTTTCTGGACAGACCGTCTCCACGGACAACCTGAAAACACTTTGTTTCAGCGATCCTCGCGTCACAATTTTGTCAGCAAAACAAGGTTATGGCAGAAGACCGCACAGCCTACACTGGCTGCGTAATTCTTAAATCCTTTGAAAAGGCACCGGCCAAGCTTAAAGGCACGTTTTAACACCGAGATACTGCCTTCGCAGCCGGCACGAAAACGCTGGCCATCTTTGAATTCTTCGGTAGATTCGCGCTCATATTCCTGCTGGTTACGGCGGCCTTTTTTGCAGATCGACACCGTTGTGATATTTTTTCCCAACTTCAGGATCTGCTTCATATTTTCGTAGAAGCCTTTGTCGGCAGCCAGCACATCGGGGCCGGTTCCAAACAATTGCTTATGTGCTTTGAGTGTTGGTTTAATCAGTTCTTTGTCCTCTTTGCGTTTGGGGAAAACCTGGTAATGATGGATGAACTTTTCGCCCGTCTGAGCGATAAGTACCTTGTGGCCAAACTCTATAGGTTTACCTGCTTTACCTCGTTTAAGCAACTCAGTGTGTTCCTCAAATAAACTATAGACCTTTTCATCGGCGGCTAACTTTACACCCTGAAAAACCCGTTGCTCAGCTTGGCTGATGATTTTCTCTACGATGGGAATGTAATGAGCCAGTAACTCTGCGTCATAGCCAGCTTGCTGCAATAAAGTCAAAGTTTCTTGAGCAACCTCGGCGATCCAGTTTACACGCTCGATCAGCGTTCGGTAGATACTTTTAACTTTACGCTTTTTGCTTTTGTTCTTACTGCCGGCATTACGGGTAATAAAAAGAAAAAGCTTCTTGACTTTCTTAACGTGAAATCTGTGTTTGAGAGCTAATTGCGGCAATTCCTGCTGAATCTGTTGTAGTAAACGTGCCAGAGTACGAAAGCTATCCCACAATAAAGATGAGTCGCTGGGATAATGAATGTTCGCTTCATAGACGGTAGTATCCAGACGCAATTTCTCAGATGAAATTTTCTCCTGCTTTTTTGCGTATTGGGCCAATACTTTGTTCATGGCTTTCCATGTTTTATCGCTCAAAACACAAAAAGCTTTGTCCAGAAAACTGTAGTCCATCATAGCCTTGATGCCAAGGCCTACAAAGTGTCGCAAGAATTCGCTGTTTTCGATGCGAATTACGACCTGCCTGAGACTATCCTGCTCAACGAACATTACGATCAGCGACCGAAGAATTTGCTCTGAAGTATATTCGCTTTTGCGTCCGTTGTTTGATTTTGACAGCGTCTTGGCCAAATCCTGATGGATCAGAGAAACCAATTGAGGGTTTTTGTCCAGCAGTTGTGAGAGTATTTTGTATTTTTTTCTGTATTCGTTCACAACTTTTAGCCTTGATTTACGAGAGAAGTCCAAGTATTGTTGTTTTGTAGATTTTGTTCTCATTTGCCTGTTCCTTTCTCATTGGTTTTTCAATAATTCAATGATAACAGGAGCAGGCTTTTTTTGTATAAGTTTTTACATAAATTTCTTTCCG
>JAGGSN010000043.1 GCA_021159005.1 Candidatus Zixiibacteriota bacterium
GCCATAGACACACCCCCTGGACACCTGTCCATAAATCACTATTGAAAAGCCCCTTATAAGCCTTCTTTCTGGCGGGCGGGGCACGGTGACCTGGGGCAAGTTGTCCATGGACACGGTGGACAGGGCGGTGACCAGTCCATGACCTAGGTGGACGGCCGTCCATGGTTGTGTCCATAGACCCGGGTTCTACAACAAATTTTTCTATTACGCAGAAAGGTAGTAAGAAGAGCGGAGGGCAAAAAAATAAAGGAAATCAGGCATTGTCAATAATCTCGACGATCTTTGTGAGCTTGAGGAGGTCTAGCTCGTCTAACCTCTTCCTGATGTACTCCCTGAGCCTCTCTTCTTCCTCCTTGACTTCTGGGATCCTGACAACTTTGACATGCTTGAACCCAGCATCCTGGAGTAGTTTCAGGGCCTTTTTGTAGTCCCTTCTCCTAACATAGTACGCCTTATAGTATGATGGCTCCCAGGCGTCCCCTGGGGAGTAGTACTCGTAGACCTTAACCCAGTCTCCCACAACGTTAGCCCCTCTCTTGAACCTCTCCAGCCTGCCGTACCTTACTGTCGAGTAGTCCCCCTTGTATGTTGGGAACCCTCCATAGTTCTCCCCTAAGCAACTCCCTTCGAAGCTGAATGCCTTGAACTCGATGTTGTTCTCCCTTAGTATGTCAGCAACTGTCTTCTCCCTCCCCACCATGGCTATCACCAATGCTAAGTGTGTATTTATGCTATATAAACCTTTCGGCAGAAAGTTTATATAGTCTAATTGCATTCCCCATAATGGTGATGGGCATGGTGAAGGTGTGGAAGGTTACAGGAAGTGAAGGTACGGTTTTAGAGATTGCGGCAGACACATTTGTCGAGGCAATTTGGATTTTCGAAATGGAGACAGGAGAGTTAGCCAAAAAAGTGGAAGAGCTGTATGAAGAAGTATATTTTGAAAAGGCCGTGGAGGTGGTGTGAATGAGGGTGACGAAAAAGCTTGGAGAAAACAAGTATCTAGTTCCCTTACTTTTTGTCCGAGGGAAATACCCACGGGTCTCAATACCGCTTGAAGTGGCAGAGCGGCTAGGACTTACCGATGCCAACTTTGTCGCCCTTGAAGTCAAGGACAACTGCATTATAATCAAAAAGGCCAAGGTGGTGACAGAATGAGGCCAGAAGACATCAAGAAACTCCAACACCTTTTAGCCGACGCCTATTCTCTTCTTTCTATTTCTCACCAGATCCTGTCAGGGACAATAGTCGAGCCCAGGGATCTCGGCTACGTCAGGAAGAACATCAGGGATGCTATGGCCATAATTAATGACGTGGAAAAGGCCCTCGATGATCTAAGAATTCAGGAAGAGCAAAAAGTAAAAGTGATAGACATAGGCCCCGAGGATCTTGTCTGATCTTTTTATAGTTTTGTGGCCTTTTTTAGGAGTTTTATCT
>JAGGSN010000044.1 GCA_021159005.1 Candidatus Zixiibacteriota bacterium
TTCTGCGTGATAACGACGAAACCGTAGTTACAGGCAGTTCTCCGTAACCCACTTCTCAATAATCTCGCCAGCTTTGTCCACGAGGTTGATTTCGTTTTTTGCGCAATGAACTTTCAGAGCGCGCCATAGGTCATCGTCAACAAAAATACCTTTACGTTTTTTTTGAGGAGACTCTATCGACATGCTAAAAGATTGTACACCAACCCTTAAAAAGCTTTGTACAGATGTAAAAATATACACAACCCATCATTTAAATACAGCCGCGACAGATATTCCCATAACTTTAACCTGAAATGAACATAAAGGGGTCAAAATCCCCCCACACAGGTATGAAAAAAGGGAATGATGAACATGGGCAAAATAAAGATACCAGATCTACCGGAACTTCCGGAAATGCTACTGTTTGACGAAGATGACCTCGGCAAGCGAGTCGGCAAGACATTCGAGACAATCGGCGAGAAATTGGGCAAGCGAGTGGGTTCGGGCATTGGAGGTATCATCACCTTCAGCATCGGAACCGCCAACGATCTGCTCGAACTCCCGCGAGAACTGGCGAAGAAGTAGGAGGCGATTGATCATGAAAATCGACTTATTGGGAATCGACACGGATACGATGGACAAACTTGAATTCCAGGAGCTGATCCCTGGGGTAAAGTTGCCAGATATGCCACTTCCCATCAGCGGTGTGCTGGATAAGCTGCCGGTACTACCGGGATTCAAGATCAAAAACCCGTCGGGTGAGGTGATCGGAGAGGGTATGAAGATACCAACACTGTTCAACGAGAGCACTCCGGCAACCCCCAACGAGAGCACTCCGGCAACCCCACCTGAGACGTTAGCAGTGGAAAATCAATATTTCCCTGACTACGCACAAGCCACGTCTTATGAACCTGACTTATACGAAGAACCCGCAGCGCTCGGTGGTATGAGTGCAGAAGAGATGGAATTCTCAGAGCTCGAACTCGGCGTATCGGCAGAGAGCGTCACTGATGTGGAGCTCGGCGAGGAAGAACTCGAAATCTGACGCAACGCAAGCACACACGATGTGATATATATGGGCAAAGTAAAGATACCAGACCTGCCGGGACTTCCAGAAATCCCGCTGCTGGATGAAAATGAAATTGGTCAGCGAATCGGGAACGCGTTCACGACAATCGGCAGTAAGACAGGGAAGCGAGTGGGCAGGGCGATCGGTAATAGTGTCGAACTTGTTGTCGGTGCTGTAAACGATATACTTGAACTTCCCCGTGACTTGACGAAGAAGTAGGAGGGCGATGTGATGCGTTCGGAGACCGCTATTATACTATCCTGCATCGAACCATCTACACTAGCGAGCTTTCCACGCGAGCTCGATCCGTGTGTGAACGAAGCACTGAGAGATCCAGGCATCATTGAACGGATGTCTGCGAATAGTATCACATTGGGCGCGGCAAATGAGATCAGCACCTGGAAATGCAAACGGGATGGAAGTTGTTATTCGATCAAATCGGACGACGTTACATCGTTCTCATTCAGAAAACGACCCGGATGCACGGGATCAGTCGTGGCGTCCCTGCCAATATATGTGAGCGAAAGCGACGCGAAGGTTGTGTTTAACGAACACGCTGCTTTGAGCACATGGTCTTACCCCGTTATACTGTTGGTGAACGATGAAGAAGTTGCCAGGATCAACAGAAGGACCCGGCACAACATCACGCGTACAATCGAACTGGGCAAGTACGCCGGGAGGAGTGTGATCATCAGTATATCACAGACCGACCCACACACGAGATGGCGTAATATGAGTGATCACAACTTCGACTACGCGGTGAGCAACTTCAAATGTATTGGGTGCGCGGTGGGCAGCACGCCGCCAGTCACTGAAGCAGAGGAAGCCCGTAAACAGCC
>JAGGSN010000045.1 GCA_021159005.1 Candidatus Zixiibacteriota bacterium
TATCCACCTTTGAGTTAACTAACAGTTTTCCGGATTCCCCCGCGGCGGCGGGGGAATGACATAAATGGATAATCATCGAATCAAAGTCGACTTCTGAAATCTAATCCGGAAATATCTATGAAGCAAAAAACAGAACACAGGTGTTTATAAAGATATTCTAACGGCTTATTGTTTTATATGTTATGGCTTAAGCAAGTTTCATTTATCGTATATCAATTGGAGAATTCTATTGAAAAGGCCGGACAGTAGTGTAAAATTCTAACTGCAAAATCTGGATTAATCCGTCATAGTTTAATGCAATTATCAAACCGCACTTATTGACCGGAAGGAAAACTATCGCAAAATAAAAAGGCGGTCCTAATGACCGCCTTTTAAATTATCTCGAAAGAAAATCGTTATTTCAGCATTACCATTTTTCTGGTAATCGTATTTTTACCCTGAGTGAGTTTATAGAAATATATACCGGAAGCAATACGGTCGCCGCTGTTATCGGTGCTATCCCACTTAATTTGATGAGTGCCGGCATGGAGGTTCTCATTGACAAGAACTTTTACCTTGCGTCCCATAATATCATAAATTTCAAGCGTTGTATGTCCGGCTGAAGGCAATCCAAAAGAGATTTCAGTTGTCGGGTTAAACGGGTTGGGATAATTTTGATTTAAAGCGAAACTAATCGGTATAACGACGGTGTTTTCATCATTTATATCAACTTGGCCAACTGTAAGCGAGCAGGGAACCGAAACACTTAAGTTGTTTGGGTCGTTAGAATTGATCAATATCTGGCCGGTATAAAGCCCTTCCCCAACCTCAGTACCATCGAACACAACTTCCAGATTAGTCGATTCATCAGGCATTAATGTTCCGCCGTTGGGGGAAACAGTCAGCCAGAATGTCGGATGCTTGATTTTAACCGCCAAACCCGCATAAGCATAGTTTGTATTGTAGGCAACCTGCAAGCCTATCGAAGCGCTCTCGTTTTGGATACCGATTGTATTTGAATTTACAGGGTTGTTGATATCGGCATACTGAATTATGATATTGCCGTCATCTAATAGAATAATCTGGAATGTATATGGTCCAGGCGGACTACCAAAGCTATAGTGCTGTACATTGATATATGAAACTATCAATGAATCGCCGCCCGGTGATGTGTAGTAATACAGTTCGCCGCCAGAAGTAAAGGTAAGATCATCCCAGAATGGGGCAATCAGATTGTATGGTTCATCGTTATTGGGAATCGATTCATTCAAGTATTCTGTTGAACTTGATGTAAATGACAGCCAGCCATTAGAGCATAAGTTGAATGAAGTAAAAGTATTGCCATAGAAGGGGAACTCAAAACCGATATCGAATGGTCCGACATTAGTGTCATCGCCCATATCATAAATCGGGATGCCATAGCCGGTTATATCAACCCATTCATAAGTAGGTCCGTTTGGTTCATCGGAATCAATCCATATATAACCAAAAGCATCAGGACCGCCAGCATCAGTAGCTAAATCATCACTACCGGAATTATCTTTGATATCTTTCAAGCCGGTGTAGTTATAATATATTAAACCATCAACTTCGTATTTTTCAATATCGCTGTCGGTATTGTCTTGGCTGTTTGAGTTGTTATCGGGCGCAATGGAAAGCAGGCGGTCATCAGAAATAGCGGCAGCGGTGAAATTAAGAATGCCCGTGCCGGTGTTGCTGATGGCTAAATCTTCACTGTGAATTTCGCCTTGTTCGATAGTCAGCACAAAAGATGCCGGCTCTATATTCATTGAAGGCTCGAGCATGCCCCAATTAATAGCGCCGGTTAAAATCACGCCGTCAATATACCAGCCATCCCTTGTAACAGAACCATCAGAACCGAAACGGAGTTTCAGTTGTATTAGCTGCCCATTGTATCCGGATAAATCGAAATTAACCTGCTGCCAGCCGCCGCTTTCACCGGAAAATCCGGGTTCACCGTCAAGCCCAGTAACATCAGGGTCGGGATAGCCGCCGTCCGGAGTCAAAATAGCCCAGGTCAACCCGCCATCAGCAGTTGCTTGCACATTGCCGCCATCCCATCCGGATTCATTATTATACCAGTGGTAGAATGAGATAGAAGCGGAAGAAGATGTTATTGATAAACAAGGAGTCAATAAGTTGTCATCAGCGTTATTTGGATACTCGCCGCCAAGAACGGTTCCCCAGACTTTATCGCCATCATAGGCAGCGCCGGGTCCGGATGATGGAATACCCCATTCCCAAGTGCCATTGCCAACATAGTAGCCGTTATTGTACTCGAATGACTCCATTGCCCGAATATTAAACTGCGCGTCAGCAGTATATCCGCCATCCGCCTCGATTGCCATATCAACTAATACCGAATGGCCGGCTGGGAAATTATCATCAGCGGTCATCGTGAAAATATCGCTCGAATTATTAGCCTGCTGATTAGGGTCAATATTGCCGTAAACAGCATTCCCATCAGGTATGGTAACATATTCATCGTTTTCCGAAATTGTACCGGTTACAGAACCAGCAGTAGATGAACCATTGTTAGCTAAGGTAACAGTAACTGTAATAGTCTCACCAGCCTCAAAAATACCATTGCCGTTGCCGCCATCATCGTCATTAATAAAGACTTCAACGAAATCAATAACCGGAGCGTGAACTTGTAAACTAAACTGGCTATTCCATGTGTTATGCGGACTATCTACTACTTCGAGGTTAAAATTAATTATTTCGCCATCAGGCGTTTGGTTTGAAACATCAAAAGCATAAGCGTCATCGATATTAACCGTACCAAAATCGCCTGCAATATCGCCGAAGTATTCGGAATCATCTGTAATAATAACGTAGCAGCTATCGGCAGAACTTAATGTAGCCGAAACCTCATTAGCCTCATCCGGACCAACATTAACTAACTGCATATCCAGTAGGATGCGTTCGCCGAAATCAATAAAGCCATCATTGTTGCCGCTCTCATCGTTAACAACACATGTATCATAAACCACATAGGGTCCATCGGGAGTGATAACTGTAATTGTTGAGATATATGGCTCACGGTTCTGAGCGGTAACTACTATGTCAGCTGTACCCGGATTTGGGAATGGAACCAGTTCTATATTAACTATACCGGATACATCAACATAGCCAACGCCGTGAATCTCGCCATTAAATGAAATTCCTACATACGAACCGGGGTCGGCCGCAACTGTAAATGATGGTGCAGTCATGAGAATAGTGGGGTCATGTGTTATATTATTTGTTGTAGGTATGCCCATATAGTTCATTACCGATGGGTCGCCCATAAGAGTATATATCTCCCAATAGTATTGAGACATGCCGCTGCCGGCTTCCATAACGGCTAAATTACCGCGGAAAATCATAGCGTCATTAGTAATATAATGCTGAGCAACAGGTTCGCCGTGGTCATGAAATACACCGTCATAAGCGCCAAGGCCAGTCTGTTCATAATCGGGACCGCTGCCAACAACCGGACCAGCGCCAACACCCCACCAGTAATCTTCGTCCCAATAGGTTGAATTTGTGCCGCCGATATAGCCAACACCGCCCTTGTTTTCTGCTTGAAGCCAGGCCTCGCCGAAACAAGGTGTAGATTCAGCAAAAGTGTTGGATAAACAGCAGTTGCCGACACCTAAAAGATACATATGGTCATTGTCAAGACTGTTTATATCGCTGACAGTAAACGAGGGATCGGCAAAACCATTATGACTGCAATGCGCAGTATAGTTGATATAACCAACGCCTTCATCAACAGTTTGAATTATAGCCGAGGAAGCTCCCGGATTATCCGATTCGGGATAAAGCCAAGTATGGTCGATAATACCATGCGCAAAATTAAAATAGTACCTTGTGCCATAGTTTATCTGGCCGTTGCCATAAGTTGGAGCATGTCCGGCATCGACACCCGAAATCAGCGTTACCTCAGCCAAATAGCTTGGGTCAGGCATCGTATACTGTTCATATTCAAGCGTTTTATCTATTTGCGGCTGAAGTTCGCTCAGGTTTTGGGCTGAGAAACGGCCATAGTAAATCTCAGGCATGTCATCGCCGGTAAATTCGCAATAACGTAAATCGGTAATGTGCGATCCGGCATCGCCAGAAAATGGCGGTATCTGAGGTGAATCGCCTACAAATAAAACAAATGATGGAGCCGTTTCATCGGGCGGTACATTCTCGTAAAGGTCTTCAATGTAGTCCTTTATCTGACTGGAGGTATAGCCTATTTCACTGGTATAACCGGTGATAACATGGAAACCCTTTTTTGTTTTCCATTCGATAAAAGGCTGCAGTTGATTTTCAAATTGATGATCAGCGATAATAACATACTTGATGGGGTATGTTACTAAATCATCGAGTACTAACGGTGTGAATTCCTTATGATTAATTATTGAGCTGAAAACCGGCTCGAATACTTGTGAATAATATTTTCTCTGTATTCTTCGTGTTTCAGCCCAGTTTGGGTGAACGTAAGTAACCTTAATGGTAAGATTCTTGTACACTTTTATAGTATTATTAACAGGGTCATATTCAATCGGCGCGATTGATACTAAGCCCAGATGCTGCGAACGCATAGTGCCCTGTATCTGAGCGTCTGCAGCAGGCAGAGCGTAATAGCCGCTTTGTCTGTAAACCTGACGGTTATACTCGAATGGTATATCATCCGGGTCATTAGATTTTGATAATGAGGGTTGAGTCGGCATCAATGGATTTGTCAAACCCAAACCATTTAAAGATAATTCCCGTATCTCGCCGTTTAATACTTCCGTTTGAAGTTCACAGCCAAATGGTATCGAAATAATTCGATTAACCATCGGCAGATTCGGTTCGCCAATTCGCTGGGAATGAGTAAAACCTTCAATAGCCAGCAGGCTAAAATCCCCTTCATTAGTAGTTATTGTGGAAAAATCAATAGAGCCGACTTTAACCTCAAGTATAAGTCCGCTCTGGTCTTGGCTAATAAGCGCGACCCCGGATGGGGAATCGCCAATCTGTATAGTTTGATTGGAATAAGCAATTCCAAAAAGCCCAATACAGAGTATTATTACCAGGCACGTTTTCGCAGAAAGACCTCTCAAATTAACCTCCATTAAATTAAAAAACAACACAGCAATAAAATAGCCGCAATAATCCATATAGTTGCTTCTCTATCCCCACAGATGCTTCAAATATATTATAACTAATTATCAAGATTTTCAAAGTAAAAATTATAGTTTAAAGAACGATTTGCAAATTAATGTTCAATTTATAATCATTTGGCTCAATCCATTAAAGATAAATAGAAATGCGGGTATATTTATCCGCTTATATCGCGGCATTGCGGTTAAAACGGATAAATAAATAAAGAGATTTTCGGACACTTTAAAACTAATTGCCTACGGTGATAGTATCTATTCCAATTGTATCGCCATAAATACCAATCAAACGAACCGTATATAGGGCTGACGGAAGGTCGTATACTATCGACTCAAGATCGAATGGGCAAATGCAATCGCAGAGTTCGCCTATATCATATTCTGTTGCGGTTATATCCGTTTCAACGATACCATAACGGACATAATATTCCAGGCAGCACTGATAAAAAGCATCCATATGATGGATATGCAGGTCATTGCCGATTGCTTCTAAAACCATATAGCCGGAATCAGCTTCTGCGGTTGTGCCGTCGGTACATTCCCCTCTAATCTCCTCGTGAACATATTCCTGCGGCATAGGCGGTGTTTGCGAGCACCATAATATTTCCAGGTTATTTCCCCTGAAATAATTGACCACAAAAGTAATATCAGAGCCTAAGAAACGGCAGTCGCCATTAGCATCGGCGGCGGAAAAAAGCCAATCCTCCGTTAGATAATTCCAGCAAGAGTTTGGCGGATTAGCGCCGCCTCTGAAATAATTCACGCCAAATACAACATCGCTGCCCAGCACAGCCCCATCGCCGTTTATATCGCCGGGGACATAATCGCATTCGGGATTTTGGGCATAACCAATATTCGATATAAAGAGTAAAATCAGAAACGAGATCATGCTCAAGTGTCTCATATACTCCTCCTTGTATGAGAATTAATACTAAATAAAAGTAATGTTAATACCTCTAATATTTCTAGCTGCAATAGAAATTTAATAGTCTGCCATTGTGATGTCAATGATTTTTTTAGTGTGATTAAAATGGAAATCACTAAATCTTTCCCGGACTATAATTTTTCATTTCTGCCCGAAGGGCTAAAGAGCCTCCAACATATTTATCCAATTCAGACCAAAATTCTTTGCTGTGGTTTTTTATTCGAGTATGAACAAGCTCATGAAGGATTACGTAATCTACTAATTTCGGGGGCAATAAAACCAGCGAGATATTCAAATTGATATTATTTTTTGATGAACAACTTCCCCAACGAGTTTTTTGATTGCGAATAGCGGCATTGTTATAATTAAAGCCATGCTTCTTCGCTAATTTTTTCAGCCTGTTGAATAATCTTTCTTTGGCGGCAGGGATGTCTATCTTGGCGATTTTGCGAGACATGTTCGTTTTTCTATGCTCAATTAGTTTTACTTTAGCTTGGCACTTTTTTATCCAGTCTATTTTAGAAATAATCAGCTTCTTAGCATTCCTAAAAGATGTTCCCTTTGGTACCGTTATACATACCCCCTCGAATGGCTTCACCGAAATAACCATGCGCGCCGCCTTCTCGCTTCTAATAAATTGCACAGGCCCAATTTCCGGGATATTTTTTATTTTGGAATTCGCTGTTGGTTCGGGTTTATAATCAGGCTCAATGTATTTCATTTTAAGAAGCTGTTTTTTTATCAAGCTTATACTTGATAAAACATATTCTTCAGCCTCCTTAAAAGATGCTTTGTGAGGCACTGCGACTTGTATGCTCCCGGACGATGTTGCGTAAATCTTTATGCGCCGTATTTTTTCTTTGCGCTCAAATAATACTTCCCCAATTCCGGGAATATCAACAACGGTTGAATCGTTGTCTGATTTATCTATGATATTTTTATTGTCGCATTTGTCCTGATTATCGGGAGGAACAGGTTTATGTGCGCGCCCAATTTCAGAGCGGGCAAATTCAATCGCCTCATTGAATGATACCCCCGGAGGCACTTCAACGCATATTCCTTTTGAGGGTGTATCAATAATCTGAATACATTTCGCTTGTTTGTTCAGTTCAAACAGAACAGAACCGACTCCCTCAATATTTATTACAACCGATTCTACCATTGAGTCGTTATTTTTCCATTAGCGTTTTCCCGGGCTCGATGTCTAGCCCCCTTTCTTTTCGAATATTTAATATACCCGGATTCGTAGGCGGCACCTGCGGGCAATACCGAAGCAACGGGTTAATGCCTCTTAAATATGATACAAGGAATGAAATATCCGAGCCTAAAAATTCACAACTGCCGTTTACATCGCCTGCCACATATAACCATGTATCGGATGAATCATTATAACAGCTATCGGAAGGCGAATCGCCTAAATCCTGAAAGTAGCGTATGCCATAAATTGCATCAGCGGCAGATACATCTTCGTCGCTATTAATATCACCCGGAATATATTCGCACAGATATTCCCCGACAACAAAATCAGCCGGAATAACTACATGCGGATTGACAGGGTCGTTGCTGTTAAGGATAACATTTCCGGAATATTCGCCATCCTCAAGTTCAGAAGCATCAAAAGTAATAGCGGCAGTATAGCTATCATGAGCCTCGATTACATATGATGACGGTTCAGCTGTAAGCCAGAATTGATGTGTTTTTATTCTAACGGCTAAGTTATTTTCCACATAATTAGAGTTATATACTATCTGCAAACCGATTTGCCCGGTACCGTTTTGAATACCAATAGTCGATGAACTAAACGGAGGATTCATATCCTGATACTGGTAAATTATTTCACCTCTGGCTAAAAGAATCACCTGAAAAGTATAAGGGCCGCCGCTGCTGTAATGCGGCACATCTATCCAGGAAATTACTAAGCTGTCGGAATTATTCGAATAATAGTAAGCATCCCCGCCGTTGTTGAAATTAAGATCATCCCAGAATGGGGCTATAAGGTTCAATGGTTCATCGCCATCAGTTGGCAGGGATTGGTTTGAATAAGCTGATTGTGTTGAGGTAAACGATACAAAACCGTTAGTGCAGAATCTGAAGGCGCTGAAAGTATTATCATAAAAGCCGAAATCAAAACCAATCGAGAAAGGTCCAACATTTGTATCATCGCCTAAGCCTGTAATGTAAGTCCCTATCGAGGTTATATCTACCCAGCTGTATTCCGGGCCATTCGGTTCATTTGAATCTATCCAGATATAGCCAAATTCATCGGGACCGCCCTGATCTAAAACAACCGGCGGATAATATGGCTCGGGCTTGGCTTTTGGTTTATCTGATGGTTCCCGATAACCTATCGGTATAAGCTCAATATTATTCATACCGGAAGCAAGATTTTCAGATTGAATAGTTGGCATTTCGATATCGCTTATAATGAGTCCGGGTTCATCCGTTTCAGTTGAAAGATGAATATATAATGGACCTTCGCCGTTATTCACTATATCTAAATCACGGACAATAATCTCTCCCGAATCGGCTACAACCATATATGAATCGGGGCTGTATGAAAGGCTTGGCGGTTCCTGGGGGATATTGTTGTTTATTGCTACATCATCAATATACCAGCCGGGGCTATTAGTGTAGCTGTCTGAAGCAAATCTCCATTTGAAAATAACATTTTGACCAACATATTCAGCCAAGCTAAATACTGCCTGCACCCAACCGCCGCTTAAACCTGTATAACCGGGCTGACCCAGCGACCAGATATTATTGCTGGGATAATTGTCTGTCGGTGTAATCAAAAACCATGTTGAGCCGCCATTGGTGGAAATAGATGCATTACCGCCATCGTAATGTTCCTCAATGTCATACCATTGATAGAATTCCAGCTCTGCTTCTGGCGAATTGATAAATACTGACGGACAGATTAAATCATCATCGCAGTTGGCAGAGTAATCGCTGCTTAAGTTAACTCCCCAGACATTCACGCCGTAATATGCTTCGGGAGGACCATAAGTCGGCTCGCCCCACTGCCATTCACCCGTTCCGATATAACCGCCATCGCTGTATTCGAATGATTCCGCAGACCTGAGTATAAATCGGATAAGCGGATTGTAATCATTGTCAGCGGTGAGATTCAAATCGAATACTGCTAAATGCCCTTGCGGAAAATCATCATTTGCTGTAATAATATAGGGGTCATTTTGATTGCTGCTGGTACCGCCGTTTGGCTCTATGCTGTCAAAAGCACCCGAATTGTCCGTAATATCAACGAGTTCATCATCCGTAAAAATTGTTCCGGCTACTGAAGTTATCCCGGCAGATCCCTCATTAGTTAATGTTAATATCATCTCGGCGGTCTCGCCGGCATCAAGAATACCGTTGCCATTGCCAGTTTCATCATTAATTAAAATAGACGTGATTGTTATTTCGGGCGCTTGAACAGAAATAACGAAACTGGCATTCCATGTGTTCGATGAGGCATCGGTAATCTCCAGCTCAAATTCGATAATATGTCCATCGGGCACAGAGGACGAAACATCAAATGAAAAAGCATTGTCAATATATGATATGCCGTCATCGCCCTCTATGATTCCGTATGTTTCAGAATTATCTGTTATCGTTGCGAATGAATCGGGCGTTGATAATTCTGCCGTAACGTCATAAGCATTATCAGGACCAACATTTTTTAGCTGTATTCCAAGGTATATACTTTCGCCAAAATCAACCAAACCATTATTATTGCCGTTTATATCATTAACGCTGCAGAAATCATAAATTATATACGGTCCCGATTCTGTAATAATTGGTATCTCTGCCGCATAACGGAAATAGTTGGGTTTGGTAACAGTTATTACCATGTTATGACCGGGAATTTGAGGGATAATTGTTATCGGGTCTGATTCGCCTGTTCCCATACCAACGCCAATAATTTCACCATCAACAGTTAAACCTATTAAAGCATCCAAATCAGCGGTTACATTGAAGGTGCTGTCATCAGCAATTAAGACTGATAAGTGCGATACGGTCAGATTCTGAGGAACTTCGGAATAAAGGGTAATGAAGGCATCCCCGTGATGATGAAACAGGTGGTGAACATAATCCTTATCTTGAGGATTATATGGCCAACTTGATGCCTGAAGATAATATTTCCCGGAAGCGCTGGCAAAACATGGCATCAATGGAGGGGAACCATCCTCGCCATGACCGGGGTCAAAATCAGGCCAGAGGTAATCAAACAGACCGAATATGTAGGTGTCGTTTACAAATGATAATGAGGATTCTGAAGCCGATATAACTCCAAGCGCGCCGTAATTCATGCGATGAAATGCCTCGGTGAAGCATTGACTGCCAATGTTGTATTTGCCGGTCAGGCAGTTAATGGAAAGAACGAAAATCGGGTCGGCATTATTCAGCCCTGTTAAGTCGCCAATATCATAATCAGGTTCTCCCCAGCCAAGTTCATAACCATGATCACGGTGAAGCATCAAGAATGCGCCGCTGTTTATATCATTATTCAACCTGGCAGCATTTGCGCCCCAGTCATCTAAATACGATGGATTTTCCGGGATGTATCCAAAACCATTTTGACCGAAATAATTAACCACCATATAGGTGTTCGGATTTGTTGACCAAACATTACTGGGCATGGGTGTATCATAAACAGCATATTCGCGAACAGGGTTTTTGCCATGGATATTATGCCAATAGCCCCAGCATATTTCGGTGCACAAGATAAACCATCTTTCCTCCTGCCAGCCGCCGGCGGTTATCGGATGGTCATAAAAATCGGGATTAGTTGGCGGGTTGCGCTCGTAGTCGAGAAACTTGTTAATCATAGTTGAAAGATGATTCTCGGTTTGAGCGGTAATCCGGGCAAAAGCTATATCAGGCAGGTCGTCTCCATCAACATCAGCATAGATATTATCCGAAATGCAATAGTTGTCCCAGATAGGCGATGTGATTCCGTAAGTGAGGCCGGAATTTGGATAGTCTGATAACAGAAGAACCGCAACCGGTGGAATATCCCAATTGCGATAGGCATCGTTAATGTATTGCTCGATTAATCCTGAGCTATTGCCGCCAATATCGGTTAAAGTAACAATACCGGTCTTGATTCCCTGCAATGTGCGCCAGGCTTTGATAGTGTCAGCCCAGGCAACAAACATTGGGTCATCCGGAACGATAATTAAATATTCATAACCCTCATCACGGTCAAGAGCAGATTTCGCATAATCGTGTTCAAATCCGGGAAGCGAAGCGTAATTGAAAATATTTGACCGCAAGACAGGTTCCCAATAACGATTTCGCAAGCGATCCTCACCGAAATGGCCGTTGCCTCCGGTAAAATCAACCCGAACGCGAAGATTTTTATATACGACTAATTCTTTTTTAACGGGATTATACTGGAATGGAGTGATTCCCAGCATTACATAATCAACGCCTCGCATTTTAGATGGTTCGGAAACGATAACGGGGTTGGCAGGATAATAGGCATCAAGTGAATAGATGGCTGGATTTTTCTCGTAAACGAGGGGAGAATCATCATTTTCGAAAGGTATTGGGGGCGCTGGAGCATAATCAATATTGTGAAACAGTTCTGTTTCGGATGATATAATTCGGATGTTTGCCGAGGCTCCTTGCGGCATAGCGATTATACGGCCATCTCCGGGAAGGTTAGGGGCTCCGGCGTTATTAGGCAGAAAAACCCCCGGTATAAATGCCATTTGCATAGTATTGCCATTGATAACAACATCCTCAATCGATGTCTGCCTGATGGAGAAAACTATTTCTATCCCGGAATCATCCTGACTAATTATATTGAAGCCGGCATTCCCCCATGGATTATCAAAGGTTATTACATCAGCAGAGACTATCGAGACCGTGCTTAAAACAAGAGCAGTTGCAATTGTAAATACCTTAAATCTCATAGTAGAACCTCTTCTTCATTTATCATTTTAAATATTTTTTCCAAATCTTTAGCCCGTTTTAGCT
>JAGGSN010000046.1 GCA_021159005.1 Candidatus Zixiibacteriota bacterium
TCGTTGGGTCTGTGCCGTCCACCCGATACCTGATCTGCGCTGTCTCGAGCGTCATCTCTGCCCTGATTGCGTCATCGTATGTTCCTGATGTCAGTCCGACCGCCGAATCTTCGACGTCTACCGATTCGTAGTCGAATACCTTCCATTGCACAGGAAACGCCGTAACTGCTTGATGTTCAATTTTTGCCATATTATCTCCTATTCATTTTTCTTTTCAATTTATTCAAAATTTTCGTATTGATCTGCACCTTTCTATTTTTAGTGAGATCATCCACCAGGATCGTAATTGTATCATGATCCCTTAATTGTCGCCTTGTGATCTTTTCAGATCGTTGATCTCTATCCACCATCTATAATCCCATTACCACTAAAGAGGATGTTCCAGTTTTAAACCCAAAAATCCCATAATACAAACTATCAATTTGATCATCATGCTCACCATCCGGGAACAATAGCAATTCATCTATCAAATCACCCATATCCCGCTTAAAGAAAATATTACCATTTTCAAACCAACCTGTAATCATATTTGCTCTTGATACTTTATCTTTCGTGGGTGTTACACCTTGAATCTTAAGTCCGCCCATCGATTTCAACTCGTCAACCATCGCCGCCTGATACGCAACCGACTCAATTATTGTCCTGTCGGGATTCCACTTTTCAACCATCCTAATGATCTCATCTTTCTGTCGCTGAAAAGTCCAATGTCCCTTAACAACATCCAACACATACAATTTCTTATCTTCTCCTTGCCCAACGCAGGTAATAACGGTATAATCCGCCGTATCTTTTTCCGAAATCGCCAGATCAACCCCTAAAAACTTTTTATTGATCTTAACTTTGATATTATCTCTTCTAACATGAACTCCGTCTTCGCTGTATATAATCTCATCGTAATATTTGATCCATTCCCACCGAAATATATTACCTTCCTTCAAAAGACTAATATCATTCTGATATTGTAGCCCAAATATAATAGATCCCAAATCTTCCTTAATAGACAACAATCCCTTTTTGATCATTTCGCCTTTCTCATTGGCAACATCCTCAATCGGCTGTAGCCACTCGCACAATGCCGTTCCGTCATCCTGGATTGCCGGAAGAAGATTAGTATCATATTTCAATTCATCGATCACCATCTGATACAAATCCGAAAAATGATACCTTGTCCCAACGAAATGAATAGATCCGTCCGTCATCAATGTCGGCAGAAGTGTCGTCTTAAACCAATTTTTCATCCTCTCCCGCTGAAGTTCGGACCTGCTATTATCAAAATTCACAAGATCATCACACCCAATCACATCAAAGTGTAGACCTGTAGCCGCACCTGACATCGCCCCGACCGCAGTAATCGTGCCCTCCGTATGAATCTGATCTCTACCGGAAAGTTCGATCACATGATCGGTCCATCGCTTCCCAACGACGTCGCCATAATATTCCCTTATCAAATCAGAATTCTCAAGTGTATTTTTAATCGTCCTCAAAAAATTCTGTGCGTGCATATCCGTGTCCGAACAGATGAGAATCCGAACGTCGGGATTGTTCACCGCCACCCATGTAAAATATCCTATGATCATCCTCGACTTCCCATGCCCTCGTGGCGCAAGATCAAGAGTAAATCTATTGTTCTGCACGTGATCCAAAATGTTAAGGTGCATGCCGTCCACCCGATACCCAAAAACTTCTCGGATGAAATATGGCGCAGAATACTTCAAAAGTTCCGATATTGGAATGTTATTGAGATTCATTTATGTTGTTTAATCCCATCGCCGTACAGGAATTTTTCAAAGTCACAATATGATTGGAAAAAATCACCCAAGTCATCTATACCATAATCTCCATCATCGTGATGACATTCTCGATCATCTTTGAACTTTAAAAAAATTATTGCAGTTGCCACCAGATTCTTCCAAATCTTTATTAATATTTCTTTTTGCTCACATAATTCTATATCGGTCTTGAGTTCGTTAATAGAGTCTTCAAGTCTTGAATATCTATCTATTCTTTTATATTCAGGTTTGTGTTTAATAAATTCAATATGTTCATATTCTTTTTTAAACCAGTCGATTAACTGTTCATCCTTAATAATCATATTAATCAACCCTCTTTTGCAATCGATTCACTGTATCAGTTTCAGATCTGATGAACCATTGTGCAATACAACCATTGTTATGGCCACAATCGCCCGTGCAGTATCGGCATGGTCCGCCTTTGCTCAAGATATCTCGCGACACTGTAAATCCGTATGATTTATTGACGATATATTCCAGTCTATTATCCTTAACGTTGTTACGATTCATAAAGCTCTCGATCCATTTCATACCTACGCAGGGAAACACAAAACCATCGGGGCGTATGGCTGCCTTTCCCATACCAGCCGTGCAGTGAGTACCACTAACCAACCCTAAATCATTATAGTGGGCACCAACATCGATTGTTATATCGGATTTATTTGTCAGTTCATTAAGAATTTCACGTAACTCCAGTACTTCCTCCGGGCGAAGATCCAATCTATCCTTATATTGTGCTCCGCGGCCTTGCGGCACGAATCTTAGGATATGGATGGATTCCAGTCCAATCTTCTTCACTAGTGAAACAATGGCGGGCAAATCTCTAAAATTCTCACGCAGAGGAACGAAATGAATATCAATAGTTAAATATGCTTTCTGTGCATTTTTGATTGATTCCATAAGATTTTCAAAGCTCTTTGACCTCCCAGTGATGTTATCATGAATTGGTGGGTTTGAGCCGTACAGGCTAAACACAATCTTTTTCACACCTGCGTTTTTTAATTTTAGAAAATAACTTTTTGAAACAGGCGATACCTGCTCAGATTCACCAAAAACATTTCCAGATGTATATATGAAAGTATCGATGTTCAACTTTGTTATGTATTCACAGATATCTAAAATATGGGGATATGTAAGAGGCTCTCCTCCGGATAAGGAGATTTCAGCTAACCCCATAGATTTCGCTTGATTTACGATATCTTCAAGTTCACTAAGGCTGAATTCATTCGGTAAAGGATCTCCTCCATTGGAAGAACATAAAACACATCTCATCGGACATCTTTTGGTTATTTCCAACGTCAGATCCTTCAAAATCATATATTACCCTCGCCTATCAAAAGTTCCGATATTGGAATGTTATTGAGATTCATTTATGTTGTTTAATCCGTTATTTTATGGAAAAACGTACTCTAATCCGTTTTTCCACTTATTTTCCTTCGTATAATTATACCATCCAACCCGAAAAGTCCTCTTAAACCTTTTTTAAATCGCTCGGAGATAAAAATCCTATCAATCGACCAGCAAGTTCCGATACTATTTTCGCTCTCTTACTATTGGTTTTTGCCAAATTTATAATTTTTCTCTGAATGTACTGCAAAATTCAACAGAATTCCGGCAAATTCACGTGTTAAATCGAGGGGTATTTTTGACCTAATAGAAAAATGATACAAATATATTGGTTGTAAATCTACCCCTATTTATTCCCCGAAATTTCACGTTTTATCCTCGAAATTCCCCGAAATTTCACGTTTTATCGGGCTGTATTTTCAAGTCACTACCACTTTTCTTCATCGCAATCACTCTACCAATCTCTGCGGCAAGTTCAGGATCCATTTCAACATTGTGTTTGATCTCACATCGCCCATCTTCCTGTACAATTTCGGAAGGTCTGCCAACGGCAAGATTTTCAATCTTACTGCCGACATCTGCCAGTCTCGCAACATCGAGCGGTCGCAGATCATTAACTTCGCCGGATTCCATAATCTTGGTGACCCCAGCTTGAGCCAATTCTTGCATATTTGCCCCAAGCACCTGTTGTCGGATTCTGGCATGAACGATTTCCTCCTCGAGTCGCACCCGCATAATCTTATCCATATACACATCGTATGCGTCAGCCCTCTTGCGCCATTGATATTTACCGGCAGTTGCATGGACGGTTTCTGGTCTCTTTGACTGCAATTCTGCAATCTTCGCTATAGATCTCGTCCTCCCTAAATCACGATAGCCACAGAAAAGCCGATAAGCACCTATCGGCTCCCCAATTTGGCGATCCCACGGAAATGCCATTTCCTCCCAGATTTTCTTTTTTTCGGCTTCCATTTCTTTTCTTGTTATATTTTATCCCTCCAATCAATCGTACCATTCTTCGATCTCTTCCGGGCTTCGGAACGACGGGATATATTCCGGACTGGAATCTTTGCATGTCCCGGTGTTGATCTCTTTTGCCCGATGATATGCGTTGTAGATGGCGTAAACCCAAACGATGAGAGCGGTAATGAATCCTATCCCGATCGCCATAAGGACTATGCTGATCAACTGTGCCGCGAAGAGTACAAGTCCTTTTATGATCTGCCCGTTGTAGATTTGCCCCGCACCGGGCACAAGGAAAGATAAGACCGCCGCCAGACCTTCGTTCTTTGTTTGCATCGTAACGCCAGTTGCTACTCCGCATTTAGGGCAGATTACCGCCCTCGCATCGATTTCACTGCCGCAATTTCGGCAATATTTATAGTTTGTCGTATTTGTCGTATTTGTCATGTTCTTTCTCCTTTTTGATTGTAGGATCATGGATCATTGAAATTTTCTTTCTCAATATATGTTTAAAAATTTTAAATGATGCCGATCCTCTTCATTTCTTTTTCGATCGCTTCGAGTTCATCGGTTTCAGAATCGAATCGGTGTGATCCAAGAGATCCTGTCCCAAGCGCCTGTTGGGGATTTCTGTTGCGATAGTATATACCGCCGGGATCATTCCCCATTCCGGCTTGCCATCGATGAACGTTTTTGCGATAATATTCTCGCATCTGTTCTATGTGACGTTCTTTGGCACAATAAGTACAATATTTGCGTTGCCGCCCGGTGAGAACGTCACCGCAGATAATGCACCGTTTTTCTAATGTTATTTGATTTGTCATGTGATCCTCTGATTTAGCCCGAAAATCGAGCTTTTATTCATGCTATCACCTAATAACATATTAGTGGGGATATGTTATAAAGGTTTTGGTGGGTTTTAAAACTTTTAAAGTTTTAAACCTTATCAACTATAAAAATTCATGGAAAATAAACTCCGTATATTCCGTATATTCTTTTATTACAATTTGAATGAATTTTAAAACCCAAAAATAAACTCCGTATATTCCGTATATTCACCAAATTTCATATCCTTAACTTTGCCACATGACTTTAGAAAAAGAAAACCACTAACGGTCGGATGTGGTTAATTCGCAATTAAAGTCGAAAATCAATAACAAGAGCCTTAATTCCGGGGGTGACTTTAGCTTTTTAGAGGATGTATAAGTGTGTGTGTGTGTGTGTGTGTGTGTACATTCTAGCTAAAAAGCTAAAGTCATGTCAGAAAACCTTAGATTTTTGTTTATTATACTAGTATATTATATATATAATATACTAGTATATAGGCCTATTGTTACTGATTTTTCGATTCCACCTCATTAATATAAAAATATTTTTATAAGAAATCCAAAAATGACATGACTTTAATCCCGAATTAATGTAAAGTCACTACATAGTGTTTTTA
>JAGGSN010000047.1 GCA_021159005.1 Candidatus Zixiibacteriota bacterium
AATACCATGCCCCGTGTCCGCAGACAGGCGGGCGCCGGCAGGCAGGAGGTATCGGCGGCACAACCAATCTCTGGATTCCCAATCAAGTTGGGAATGACGCGGGCAGTGTTGGGAATGACATCATTATAGCATCCGCCTAAGGCGGACAAAAGGCCGGACAGTAGTGATATAATTTATTTCACAGAGTTTGCATTTCCGGAAAGTGGAAATCATGACCCGCCCAAGGCGGATGGGGAAACTCCTTCAAAATTGCTCTTGACTTTCAGTCATAATATTTGAATAATAACAATCAATTTGAAATAAATTGATAACAAGGAGAATTAAAATGAGCGTAAAAGTATATTTATTAGAGACAAGGCCTCAGTTTTTACTTCTGTCGCCAATCCTTGTTATGCTGGGCATGGGAATGGCTTTATATAACGGCAATTTCAACACTCTGAATTTTGCGCTGTCTATGATAGGGCTATTGCTTCTGCATATAAGCGTAAACACCCTTAATGATTACAGTGATTTTAAGACCGGCATCGACTTAAATGTAAAAAGGACGCCTTTTTCAGGCGGCAGCGGTTTATTGCCCTCTGGCGCGCTGTCTGCCTCATCGGTATTGAAATTGGGTCTGGCATCATTCTTTTTAGCTGTGCCGATAGGCATCTATTTTCTCGTTACGCGCGGGTTTTACCTTCTGCCGATATTCATCATAGGCGCGATATTTGTGTTATGGTACACCAGTCACATTACGCATATAGTCGGCATGCCGGAATTAGCCGCCGGCTTAGGACTTGGAACATTGCCTGTATTCGGCACATTTATGATACTAAACGGCAGCTTCGCCTGGGAGGCATTATTCGCCTCGGTACCATCCGGATTATTGGTCTGCAATCTTCTCTTGCTGAATGAATTCCCCGACATTGAGGCTGATAAAACAGGCCGCCGTAAAACACTGCCGATAATCTTAGGAGCAAAAAAAGCGGCTGTCATTTACTCGATGCTTATTATATTGGTATATTTATGGGTTATTGGCGGCGTACTATTAAAGCTTATGCCGATTTGGAGCCTGCTGGCGCTATTAACTTTGCCTTTGGGCATAAAAGCAATTAAAGGCGCGATGACATTCAAAAAGATAGAGGAACTCATACCGGCTCAGGGCGCTAATGTTATGACTGTTTTATTGACTCAGCTTCTACTGGCGGTTGGGTATGTTTTAGCAAGAGTGATAAGTTAGTTGGATAGCGCAATGGGAATTTACATCGATTTTAAGATTGCGCTCCAAAGACTATCATAAGAGCAATCAATTTCCAGCGGGAGTATTAATTATATGAAAAAGAAGTCGTCAAATACCAGCGGCTTGACCATACTTGGTCAAAAAGCCAAACCGGGTAAAAAACTCGAATCATTCCCTAATCGTTCGCCAAATAGATATTATTTAGTAACGCTTGAAACCGATGAATTTACCTGCATCTGCCCGATTACCAAACAACCGGATTTTGCCTCTATTCGAATACAGTACGTGCCGGATAAAAAAGTCTTGGAGTCGAAATCATTCAAGCTATATCTATGGTCGTTTCGCAATAAGGGCGTATTTCATGAACATGTTGTCAATGTTATGCTGGATGATTTCACCAAGGCTGTCGATCCCCATTGGTGCAGAATCACCGGCGATTTCAATATCAGGGGCGGCATCGGGATTACAGTTGAGGCCGAACATACAAAAACATCCGAGGCAAAAGAAGCGATAGGGCTATAGGAATTACTATCATGGGAAAAACAAGTTACCGTTGGTTCGTGTTTATTGCGGGCATCTTTATTTCAACCTTGATAATTTCAAATATCATCGCGGTTAAGCTGGTCAATATATTCGGTTTATATCTTCCCGCCGCAGTGATATTATTTCCCTTAACCTACATTGTCGGGGATGTTCTCACTGAGGTGTATGGGTATGCGCGCGCCCGTCAGGTGATATGGATTGGCTTTTTCTGCAACCTGCTGGCGGTTGGCGCTATCTGGTTGGCAGGGCTTCTGCCAGCCGCTCCATTCTGGAACGCCGGCGCGTATGGTTCAGCAGCTGAGGCGCAGAATGCTTATAAGGCTATTCTCGGTTTTGCTCCTCGTTTGTTGGCGGCGTCATTTATCGCTTATCTTGCCGGCGAGTTTCTCAATTCGTATGTGCTGGCAAAATTGAAAGTTAGCACCAGCGGTCGGTTTTTATGGCTTCGCACAATAGGCTCGACTATAGTCGGGCAGGGAGTTGATTCGGCGATTTTTATCAGCGCGGCATTCTGGGGCGTTTTCCCGGCCTCATCGCTATGGATGGCGATAGTGTCGCAATGGTTGTTTAAAGCAGCTTATGAGACCATTGCTACGCCGCTGACATATTATGTAGTCAATAAGTTGAAACGGATTGAGGGAACAGATTACTATGATACCGACACCAATTTCAATCCGATAAAGGTATTTTTTAATTAAGGTATCGGGTTGGGTTTCTCCGGTTGGAACACAACCAGTCATAGCCGCCAAAGGGGCAAACGAGGACATCTGCCGCCCACAAGCCGTAATTCATCATAGTGGATGACTTCTGCCAAAACTGTCGGAAGTAAATCCCGACAGCACAGACGGTCCGACCTACAGCCAATAAACGCAGCGCGCAGGGGCATATTGCAATACGCCACTACGCGCGATAGCAATAGCAAAGAAACAGCCGTCTTGGGCGGACAAATTTATATCTATCAGGCAAAAAATTATAGATAAGATTAGCGGCAATTTGACGATAACTATAGATAAGGATATTAAGAAAAAGTACTTGCAATACTGTAATCCGAAATACTATGATTTATAGAAGTATTGCTAAAACATTAAAAGGTACTGATATTATGAGCATATTAATTGTCGAAGACGACCCGGTTACGCTGAAAGTTATCGATAAAACTCTTAAAAAAAGCGAATATGAGACATTGCTGGCACAATCGGTTAAGGAGGCTATCGCTTTACTGGAATCAAATTCATCTATAACACTTATCATTTCGGATATAATGATGCCTGAAGCTGATGGGTTTGAACTCTTGAAATTTAGACAGTCGTTTTTAAGGATAAGTAAAATCCCTATTTTGATGTGCACAGCGCTTGGCGATAAAGAATCGGTTACTAAAAGTATTTCAATGGGAGCCAACGATTATTTAGTAAAGCCGATTCAGAAAGATATACTTCTATCAAAAGTTAAGAAGCTTTTAAATAAAACCATAAAAAAACTCCTTCTTATTGATGATGATAAAATAATATTGAACATTTTAACTAATATTGTTGAACACGAAGGATATGAATCATTAAAAGCTCAATCAGCCGAGGATGCGATAGAGTTGATGAAATCATCCAAGGTCGATTTAATAATATCCGATATTGTGCTTCCCCAAATGAACGGCCTTGAGCTTTTAGTTAGCATAAAAGAAAATAACCCCAATATTCCTGTAATACTAATAACAGGTCATTCGGGGAAATATCAAGAAAAGGACGTCATGTCAGCCGGAGCTGATGGCTTCATTACTAAACCTTTCAGAAATTTAGAAATTCTCAGAAAAATAGAGAGTTTAATCGCTCAACCAAGACAAAAGGTTTGGAATTAAAATGTTGGATATTTTAGCGGCATCTTTTTCTTATAACTGTAGACACCAGATTTTTAAATTAGATAAGTAATCGCCGGCAGAAAAAAGGGGTGATAAATGCATTATATCTTAAAAATCCAAACTCGTCTAATCCTCAGCATCGTAATAACATTAATTATATCACCGCTTTCTCTCAGAGCAGGTCCCACCGCTTTGGACACAACCCAGTCAATTAAAATCGGCGTTCTTGCCAAACGCAGTGTTGATAGATGCATAGAAAAATGGGAGCCAACTGCCGCATACTTAACGCAAGAAATACCCGGCTATTCCTTCGCTATTATCCCGCTTGGTTTTGATGAAATCTACTCGGCTATCGAGCAGAAAGAAATTGATTTCATTCTAACTAATTCATCTTTCTATGTATATCTGGAATTGCAGTATGATGTAAGCCGGATGGCAACATTGAAAAACCTTTTTATGGGCAAAGCATTAACGGAATTCGGCGGGGTGATATTTTACAGGGCAGACCGCAATGATATAAAAACAGTAAAAGACCTAAAGGGCAAAAGCTTCATGGCTGTAGAAAAAATGTCATTTGGCGGCTGGCAGATGGCTTGGAGAGAACTCAAAGAACAGGGAATTGACCCATACCGCGATTTCGCTGATATGAGTTTCGGCGGCACTCATGATGCTGTAGTTCTGGCGGTCCGGGATGGCATAGTAGATGCCGGGACCGTCCGTTCCGATGTGCTTGAACGGATGGCATTAGAAAACAAAATAAATTTAAAAGATTATTACACAATACCATGCAATAAATCCATTGCCGGTTCTTGTGATTTCCCTTTACTTCATACAACGCGTTTGTATCCCGAATGGCCCTTCGCCAAAGTCAGCCATACTTCAAGTGAACTTGCCGAAAAGGTCGCTACCGCTTTGCTGAGGATGTCTTCGGACAGCCCTGCCGCCAAGGCTGCGAGAAGCGCCGGCTGGACTATCCCTCGCAACTATCAGTCCGTACATGATTGTCTGAAATATCTTCATATCGGGCCATACCGGGATTACGGCAAAGTGTCTTTTCGAGATGCGCTATGGCAATATTTGCCCTGGATTGTATATCTCCTTACTGCCATATTCCTGATAGGTTTTTTTGCACTTTATGTATCTCGTCTAAACCGTAAGCTTCAGCAAGCTATAATAGCACAAAAGGAAGAGCTTGTAAACCGCAGCCTGACGGAAGAAGCTTTACGTATTGAAAAGAATAAGGCACAGCTCTACCTTGATATAGCGGGCGTTATTATCATTGCTATCAATAATAATGGGGAAGTAACCCTGATAAATCAAAAAGGCTGTGAAGTATTAGGCTATAGCGAGGAAGATATCATAGGAAAAAACTGGTTTGACAATTTCATACCAAAATGGCTGCGGGATAAATTAATACCTGTTTCACAAAAACTTCTGGCTGAAGAGATTGAAAGCATCGAATATTATGAGAATCCGATTCTTACCAAGTCGGGGCAGGAGAAATTAATTGCTTGGCATAATACACTTTTAAAAGATAATAAGGGAAATATAATTGGCCATCTCAGTTCGGGCGAGGATATCACCGAGCGAAAGAAAACCGAAGAAGCTCTAAGGGAAAGCGAGGGGCGTTTCCGCGCCGTATTCGAGACTGCCCAGGATTCCATTTTCATTAAAGATCATTCGCTAAGATATATACTTGCTAATCCTGCTATGGAAGAGCTTTTGGGGATGCCTGCTTCACAACTGATAGGAAAGACAGATAATGATTTATTCGGGGAAGAAGCAGGGGCGCATATCAAAGAAATGGATTCGCGCGTCCTTTACGGGGAGGTAATAAGAGAGGAACATACGAAGCCAGTGAATGGCATCCCTTTCACTTTCAATGTTATTAAAGTGCCAATGCTTAACAATAATGGTGAAATTGTAGGACTTTGCGGAATAGCCAGAGATGTTACCAAACAAAAGCAAGCTGAAAAGTCATTAAAGGAAAGCGAGGAAAAATTCCGGCGAATTGCCGAACACATTTTCGATGTTATCTTAGCAAATAAATTGGATGGAACTATAACATACGTATCTCCATCAGTAGAGAGGGTATTTGGCTATCTGCCGAAGGAGCTAATTGGCAATAATATTATGGATTTGGTTGTTAAATCAGATATCCAGCAAACGACTCAAAACCTACAAGATATCGAAGCTGGAAAGATTATTGAAAATCATTTGTCTAAGTGTGTTAAGAAGGATGGCAGTATCGCCATCATAGAAATAAATTCTCTGCCTACGTATAAGGATAAAACAATTGTTGGGTCTCAGGCAATCATTCGCGATATCACCGAAACAAAGCGGCTTCAGGAGCTCGCCTCCCAGGCGCAGCGTTTGGAAGCTGCCGGTAAAATCGCCGGTCAGGTAGCGCATGATTTTAATAACCTGTTAGGCCCAATGATAGCCTACCCGGATTTAATAAAAAATCATCTTTCAAATAATGATCCTGCTATTCCGTTATTGAATGATATTGAAAAAGCGGCAGAGATTATGGCTGACATCAATCAGGAATTGCTCACATTAAGCAGGCGCGGGCATTTCGCTATGGAAACCCTATGCCTGAATGATGTAATTAGTCAAGCTCTTAAACAGATAGAATCAAAACCGGATACGCTTTATATAGAAACCAGGTTAAGCCAAGACCTGATGAACATAAAAGGCGGAGCAGCGCAAATCCTGCGCGTGTTCTCAAACCTGATAAATAATGCCCGCGATGCAATGCAGGATAATGGACATCTATCGATAACAACCGAAAATTTCTATGTCGACAAATCTATCGGAAAGTATGGCGGCGTCGCCAAGGGAGAATATGCGAAGGTTTCTATTGCTGACACGGGCTGCGGCATCCCTGAGGATATATTGTCTAAACTATATGAGCCATTTTTTACTACCAAGACTGCCAACAAAAAGAGAGGCTCAGGTTTAGGCTTAAGCGTTGTTCACGCTGTAATGAATGACCATAACGGTTATATCGATATTCAAACAAAAGTTGGTCAAGGAACCACATTTTACTTGTATTTCCCGATCACGAGGGAATCGATTGAAATGCCGATACCAGATGATGTAATCGGCGGCAGCGAAAGCGTTCTTGTTGTGGATGACGATGATTTTCAGAGAGAGGTCGCGCTTAATTTGCTTAAGAAACTTGGTTATAATGCATCGGCTGTTAATAGCGGCGAAGTCGCCTTAGAATTTTTAAAGAACAATCCTCAGGACTTGCTTGTATTGGATATGATTATGCCCGGTGGTATTGATGGCGCTGAAACATATCAGAAAAGGCTTGAAATCAACCCTTCCCAAAAAGCTGTTATTATTTCGGGGTTTGCCGAAACAGAGCGAGTTAATGAAGCTATAAGGTTGGGAGCGGGGACATTTATAAAAAAACCGCTGACTATTAAGACAATAGCTAAGGCAGTAAGGCGTGAAATTGATAAAGTGCGGGCTGTAAAGGCGTAATGTGGGGCTTTGACATGTGAAGGTGTATCATAGCAGAGTATCCGCTGCGGCGGCGGACTCGTTTGCCCGTCCTATCTCCAATATCAATTCTTGCTCGGCTGTCATTATCATCGTAATGTTGTAGTTGGCGGACGTCCTCGTCTGTCAACAAATATATATTGGCGAACCAGGATGTACACAACCATAAAATTCGCTTTGGATTAGGTAAATTTTAAAAATCAATCTACCTGCCGCAGGCACAGCATAGCAGACTAAAAAATAAACCCACCTGTTAGGTGAGATGCCGATGTTTATAAATCGCCGGTTGATTTTAAAAATTAATTAAATTACATTGATTTCGTGTTTGTTAAAACGGCGTAAGATTCAACCACCGTTTACAGGAAAAAAGAATGGAATAGATGGCTCCCGTCCTTAAACGGGTCGATATATATTTAAGGAGGAAAAATATGAAAAAAATCAGACTGTGTATAGGATCGAATGATGGCAAGAATATTGCTAAAACCCACATGGGCGATACGGAGTATTTTTATATTTATGATATTTTTGAGAATTCTGACCATTTGTTTGTGGAAAAAAGGGTTAATGCTGCAAAAAATATGGAACATGCAAAAACCGAAAAAATGAAAGAGATTATTGAGATAATCAAAGACTCAGACATTCTTATCGCCCGACGTAAAAGTCCAAATTTCAAAAATATTGCAAATAAAACAAAATATCAACCTATAGTAGTAAAAGCCGAGAAGATATCAGACATATTAATGATATTATATAACTCATTCCGGGAAATTTATAAATATATCACAAGAAGAAGAAACGGTGAATTGTTTGATACTATACTTGAATTATAATAATATATTTGAAAATGACGACCTCGATTGACACAAACGGTATCCCATCTAACGGGCAGGATGCCGGATGTTTTAATTTCATGGCATGAAGATAATCATTTGCTTTGGATTAGGTCGATTTATAAAATTAACCTGCCTGCCGCAGGAACGGCATAGCAGATCTAAAAAATAAACTCACCTGTTAGGTGTGATACCGGATAAGAAAAGTGTTACCCATGTGCTCGGTCTAATGTGTTGCCTATGTGATAGAACGTACAAAAGTTGTATGTTAAACCAATAGTGGATAACAAAAATACCGTGCCCCGTGTCCGCAGACAGGCGGGCGCCGGCAGGCAGGAGGTAT
>JAGGSN010000048.1 GCA_021159005.1 Candidatus Zixiibacteriota bacterium
CTGTCAGGTTATTTATTCCTGGTTCATAGTTACCAAGCAGGAGCTTGGTAGCTATCATTGAAATTCACGTTCCTTTCGAGAAAATTATTTTCCTTAAGCTGTCAGGTTATTTATTCCTGGTTCATAGTTACCAAGCAGGAGCTTGGTAGCTAGCATTGAACAAACTCTCTGCTAAAACGACACTTCCTGGTTACCAAGCTCCTGCTTGGTAACTAACGCCGCACACTTCCTGGTTACCAAGCTCCTGCTTGGCAACTAACACCGCACATTATAATTAAACAATATCCTCTATTTCAAGCAAACCCTTTCCTAAAATAAAATTCGTTGCGCTTGAATATTTCCAATCTTCAGGATTTTCTACATAACCGCCCCGTACAGGATTCTCGTGTATATAATTAGCTTTCTGCCTGAACATATCAATACCCTGAATTAATTGAGGATGAAATCCCTCCTGCCACACTTGATATATTGAATCTGTTTTATACTTCTTTTTATTGATTCTCATAAGATTCAATACATTATTTCTATTATCCTCTTTCAATTGATTAACGATTTGACGAGCAGTATAGCTTTTATATTCCTTCATGAATTTAGCAAGATTATCAGCAGATAAAATCGCGTGAAAATGATTTTTCATTAATACATAAGCGAATAGACAAAATTTCTTTTTTCTTTGACAATACTTGAATGATTCTATTAAAATGTTAAAATACATATCATTAACAAAGACCGGCAGCCAGTTTATTATACTTGAACTGATGAAATGTATTCCTTCTTTATCATATATATTATATCTCGTTCTCATAAGCTTGCCATGTCCTTAGTTACCAAGCAGGAGCTTGGTAGCTAGCATTGAAATTCACGTTCCTTTCGAGAAAATTATTTTCCTTAAGCTGTCAGGTCATTTATTCCTGGTTCATAGTTACCAAGCAGGAGCTTGGTAGCTAGCATTGAACAAACTCTCTGCTAAAACGACACTTCCTGGTTACCAAGCTCCTGCTTGGTAACTAACGCCGCACACTTCCTGGTTACCAAGCTCCTGCTTGGCAACTAACACCGCACATTATAATTAAACAATATCCTCTATTTCAAGCAAACCCTTTCCTAAAACGATACTTTCGGCGGCTCTTTCTTTTCAACAGCTATCTCGTAATACTGCCTTAATGAATGACCGAATGTCTGGGCAAATAAATTTGCCGGAAATGTCTCCTGAAGCGTATTATAGTTTCTCACTTGCTGATTGTAAGAGGCTCTCACCTCAGCTATTTCATTCTCGACCTGTGATAACTGGTTCTGTAAATCCTGAAAATTCCGGTCGGCTTTTAAATCTGGATAGTTTTCCGAGACTGCAAATAATGTCTTCAATGTGCCCGTAAGCGTTTCAGAGGCTTTGAATTTTTCGCCGGCGTCCTTGGCGTTTAAAAGGGATGACCGCGAGGCGGCAACATTTTCCAAAACCGTTTTTTCATGTTTGGCATAGCCTTTAACGGTTTCGACCAGATTAGGTATCAAGTCAGCCCTTTTGGTAAGCAGGACATCAATCTGGCTGAAAGCCTCATCAACTTGATTTTTTCGATTGATCAGCCTGTTATAAATAAAAATCAGGAAAATAACAGGCAAAATAAACAGGGCAAACAAAAATAAAAATACTACTATCATAAGCATCTATCCTTTGGCTAATTTATTCTGATATTCCTTTAATTTTTCAGCGGTAGATTCATCGCTCAGAGCCAGAATCCTGACAGCTAATAAGGCGGAGTTCTTTGCGCCATGACTGCCGATTGCCATTGTTGCCACTGGTGTACCCGTGGGCATCTGCACGATAGAGTATAAAGCGTCAACTCCATTTAGCGCCGACCCCGGCATAGGCACGCCGATTACCGGCAAAATCGTATGAGCGGCGATTACTCCGGGTAATGCCGCCGCCATTCCCGCCGCCGCTATTATAACCTTGAAACCCTTGCTGGCAGCGGTTTCAGCTAAGGTCCTTGTTTTTTCAGTGTGGCGATGAGCCGAACTTATCTGATACTCATAAGAAATACCAAATTCATCCAGCATAGCTAAACACCCTTTCATTGTCTCGGAATCCGATTTACTGCCAAGGATTATTAAAACCTGTTTTGCTGTACTCATCTCATCAGCCCTATTCTATTTTGTGCGCGCCAGCCAATATCGGTGCGATAATACATATCCTCAAAATTTATCTTCTCGACCAAATTATAAACATTGGCAATAGCATCTTTTATACCATTTCCGTAAGCGAAGGCATTGAGAACCCGACCGCCGTTGGTCAAAAACTTGCCGTCTTCAAATTTCGTTCCGGCATGAAATACCAATCCGTCATTTTCAGTAACCGAATCGAGTCCGTGAATAACCTTGCCTGTTTCATACGTGCCCGGATATCCCTTTGAGGCAAGAACTACGGTAACAGCCGATTTCTCAGACCATTTAATCTCATCAATGTTCAGGTAACCATCAATTATATTCAGCAAAACATCAGCTAAGTCGTTTTCCAAAAGCGGCAGAACTACCTGGGTTTCGGGATCGCCAAAGCGGCAGTTATATTCAAGCACCTTAACGCCGCGGTTGGAAATCATCAAACCGCAATACAATACCCCTTTGTAGGTTCTGTTTTCAGCGGTCAACCCGGCTATCGTTGGCTCTAAAATTTCGTCATAAATCGTTTTTGCCAAGCGCGAATCAATTATATTAGTTGGAGCATAAGCGCCCATACCGCCAGTGTTGGGGCCTTTATCGCCCTCATAAATACGTTTATGGTCTTGTGAGAAAACCATCGGTACAATAGTCTTGCCATCGGTAAAAGCCATAACCGTAACTTCCTCGCCCTCAAGAAATTCCTCAACAATAAGTCTCAATCCGGCTGAACCGAAAACTTTTTGAACCATAATCTTCTCAACAGCCTCGTAAGCATCCTCGATATTATGACAAACTATAGCGCCCTTGCCCGCCGCTAAACCATCTGCTTTGATAACAAGAGGATAGCTGGAGGATTTAACAAAATCCATCGCCTCAAAATTTTTCGAGAATATCTTATAGCTGGCAGTTGGGATGTGATGTTTATGCATAAAATCTTTAGCAAACGCTTTGCTGCCTTCTATTTGCGAGGCTTCTTTGCTAGGTCCGAATATTTTTAAACCGCGGTTCTCAAACTCATCAACAATGCCAAGCGTTAAGGGCACTTCAGGCCCAACAACAGTCAGGTCAATATTATTATTCTTAGCAAAATCGACCAATCCGGTAAGATTATCAACCGCTAAATCCACACATTCGGCAATTGTGCCTATGCCAGCATTACCCGGAGCGGCATATATTTTTTTTACTTTGGCTGATAGCGACAGTTTCCAACAGATTGCATGTTCTCTTCCCCCGCCTCCAATAACTAAAACTTTCATTATTTTTCTCTCCTTATTAGAATTATTAATTATATTTCTAAACCGTGTTATTGCAAGCTTTTTTTATAATAAAGAACAAGCCGGATTCCTGTCATTTAGCTCACAAGGAATTTAATTTCGCGGAGGGCAGATATCCTGATGCTGTGCCGCAAGTTGGTTTTCATAGTCATCACGAGGAGCGGAGCGGGCATGTCTGTGCAATCTCGGTAACGCTCCAAATTGCATGGACGTGCTTTGGGACAACTCTTAGTAACCTAAGCAAAATAAATAGTCGGATATAGCCGGATTATTGCTTTGTTAATAACTTGGCAATAAATATAAAAGCTATTTCAACAAAGACATTTTCTTTGTATCTGAAAAAGTGCCGGCTTGTATTTTATAAAAGCAAGTCACTACTGGCCGGCCTTTTGTCCGTCTTAGGCGGATGCTATAATGATGTCATTCCCACACTGCCCGCGTCATTCCCAACTTGATTGGGAATCCAGAGATTGGTCG
>JAGGSN010000049.1 GCA_021159005.1 Candidatus Zixiibacteriota bacterium
AAGGTTATGTTCAGAAATATCATATTGCCCGGTTAGTTGAGATTCCCGAAGATCTATTTTCTGAAAAGGTGAAGCTTTGCCAAAAGGAGATAGAGTTTGAAAGCCAAGCTGATGGTTGGTTTGTTGTTTCCACAGATAAGAAAACCGAGGCTGGTTTTACATCGGAGAAAGTTATTGCCCAGTATAAGCATCTGCAGATGGTAGAGAACGGTTTTAAAACTTTGAAGTCGACTCTTGATATTCGACCGATGTTTCATTGGACGCCTGAGCGTATCAAGGCGCATGTATTTATATGTTTTATGGCTTTACAGCTTACCGTGTTTTTCAATCTTCGTTTGAAAAAGACTAAGCATAGTTTTGAGAAGGCTTTTAGCAAACTACGCCGGATAGATGTTGTTGCTTGGAAAAGCGGTCATAGTCATCATCATGCCTTGGTGAGCGCGGATGCAAAGCAGCTTGAGATTTTCGAAGCTTTGAAAGTCCCGAGGCCCTCAATGAAGAGTCTTGTTGTGTCGGATTTCTAATCGCAATTATGGTTAACATATTACAGCGCTGTGCCTTATCAAAACGCAAGTGTTAAACTCCGGCTGCAAGTGGATTATTGATTAGTATAATTCACAAAATTGGTTAGCAATTACAAATTGTCTATTATCACTACTGTCCGGACTTTAGCTCTGATTATCAGGCACCGCTTGGTAACCAAAGAAAACGCTAGTGCATAAGGACATACACCAGCCACATAACTGCAAAATCCAAGTTAATAGCTTTTATAAAATCAAATAATAAACGAAACTCTATACTGACATTCACGTATGTATATCAGAAAAAATAATATGAGGGCAAAAAGGTTGTTTGAAATGTGGTTGGCCGCCATAAGACTTCAAACAACCAAAACGAATCCTAAAGGAAAAGCCTTATTGCCCTCAATTACTATAATAAAAGGCTTTCCATAATATGTCAATATAAAACAAAACCTTAAATGTTGGAGGAAAACATGCCTAAAAGATTAACAAGCTGGATTTCAGCGGCAATGATGGCAATTCTATTCTTGACACCCGTTTTAGCGTTTGGCGGTAATAATTTACCCAAGACTCAAATAAACAATATCCTGAGTTACAAAAGCGGGCTTCAACTGACTGAATCTCAAATTAAGAAACTGACTATTATCGACAGGACGATTGTTGATAAGATGATTCAGGTAAAAGCCCAAGCTGAAATACGTAAAAGTGAAATCGATGTGTTCATGTCTAACTGGTCAAACACAAACACCATAAATATTAATCGAACCATCAAGGAATATTACAAATCTATTGCCAAACTTAAAGAACTGGAACTGGAGGCATTGATAAAAGCCAGACAGATTTTGACAAACAATCAACTTAAGAAGTATTCCGAATTGGTTTCGGTTGAGACTATGATGCTTAAACTCGATTCGGAACTGGCGATTAGTCATTAATCGAGATGCGAACCCGCCAAAGCCTTTATCCCGATTGCTCGGCGCTGCCCGGCAATCGGGATTTTTTTATTCGTCCTTATTATTGTCAGAGTCTTTTCCTGAATCCGTAAAATCAAAAAGCGCAAAAGCGTTTTGTTTGCCGCGTACAACTTTAAGCAATAAGAAATCAGGTTTGCCAATCTGTTTGATAACTTTTTTAAAATCATCGAGAGTTTTAATTTTCTTATCGCCAATCATCGTGATAATATCGCCTGCCATCAAACCGCCCTTATCACCCGGCGAACCAACCTCTACAAATCGGACATATACTCCCTCTTTGGTCTCAAGAAGGAAACGGCGATACATATGTTCGGTAATCTCCTCGACCGTGAAATCTAATTCTGTTTCGTATTCATCCGGCTTAACTTTTGGTTTCTGGCCAATTTCAACATTGATAGTACGCTTTTTCCCATCTCTGATAATTTCGACAGCTTTTTTCTCGCCAATTATAGACTGTGAAATATCAAGAGTGAATTTGCTTAAGTCATCGTCATTTTCGGCAGAAACGGGATTGCCGTCAAAAGAGATAATAATATCACCCGGCTTCAAGCCGGCTTTATCAGCCGAATGGTCAGCGAAAACATCAACCACAACGACGCCCTGCAAATCGGGCTGTTTGTAAAATTTTGCATAGCTCCGATTCAATGGCTGGACTACTATTCCGATATAGCCGCGTTCGACAGCGCCAATCTTCAGTTTTTCCATCACATCCATAACGATATTTATCGGTATGGTAAACCCCTGCATCCGTCCGACACCGATTGAATTAATACCGACAACCTCGCCGCTAAGATCAACTAACGGACCGCCGGATGAACCAGGATCAATTGCCGCGTCAGTTTGGATGAAGTCATTCAACAGCGGAGCATTATCGGTAGGAAAATTCAGAGTGCGACCTTTTCCCGAAACAATACCAAACGAAACAGTCCTGTCAAAGCCAAAGGGATTGCCCACCGCTAACACCCATTCACCCACTTTCACAGAATCAGAATCGCCGAATTTTGCCGCTTTCAAGATATCACCATCCGGCGGAGTTATTTTTATCAGGGCAATATCGGTTAATTTATCGACACCGATAACCTCGGCGGGATACTCTAATTTCGATTCGAGAGTGACAATTACCGACACATATTTGTCAACAACATGCTCATTTGTGATAATATAACCATCCCGACTAACAATTAAACCGCTGCCAAGCGATTCATAGCGGGATGTATTGTATTTTTTTACTACCTCTATATGAACAACTGTCGGTTTAACTGATTCGGAAACAGAAATAATCAATTCCTGCATATCATTGAATATTTTCAGTCCTTGCCCGTAACTTGTGAAGTTTAAGGCGGTTATCATAAGGATGCCTGTTAGAAACCTTTTCATTGTATCTCCTTGGTATTAATTAGCAGCATTTTTCAATAATCCTTTATAATATACTAAACGTTGCAGCAAAGGAAAAATGTAAAATATTTTATTATTGTAAAAAATTATGGAACTTTAATTGCATCATAACTATTAATAATTATGGTGATAACAACAAGAAAACGCTTGACAATTAAATGATAGTTTATTAATATAACAGCTTGTGTAAAAATTAGTAGGATTGTGTTATGAAAACCTTGGGTCAATTTAAGGGGCTTTTCGCTGTAATTATCGTTGGCGGTATCGCCATTCTTATGGGGATGGTTATCGGTTCCAGCTATACCTCCAATAATTTAGTGGCTGATGATACTCAAACCTTTGCTGGTTCACAAACTTATCTCAATCCGGCAACCGGTCATTCGCCATTTGTGGCTGTATCCCAAAAAGTTAAACCGGCAGTAGTAAACATCTCAGCCAAGAGCATCATCGAGGAAAGATACCATGATTTTATGGATGATGATTTCTGGCGCAGATTTTTTGGGATGCCACCCAATCAACCAAACCAAAACAATAAACCGCGAAAAAGACGAAGCGAATCATTAGGGTCCGGGTTTTTTATCAGCAGTGATGGTTATATTCTTACTAATAATCATGTTGTTCGCGATGCTGATGATATAATTGTTCGACTGTCAGATGCCAAAGAGTATAAAGCTGAAATAATCGGCGCTGATTCGGAAACCGATGTGGCTCTGATAAAAATTGATGTTGATGAAAAAATGTCTTACTTAGAGCTTGGCAATTCAGATTCTATTTTAGTTGGCGACTGGGTTATTGCTGTCGGTAATCCGTTTCCGCAATTGGGCCTTGATAGAACTGTAACTGTCGGTGTAGTCTCGGCTTTGGGTAGAAGCGGCTTAGTATTCGGTCAGAATAACCCAATATATCAAAATTACATTCAAACTGATGCTTCAATTAATCCGGGTAATTCCGGCGGTCCGCTTGTGAATATTAACGGCCGGGTAATCGGTATAAATTCGGCTATCGTTTCACCCACTGGCGGAAATATCGGGATTGGTTTTGCTGTCCCAATAAACCTTGCCAGTAAAATTGCTGAGCAGCTAAAAGATTCCGGCATTATAGCACGTGGCTGGTTGGGGATTTTGCCCGGGGATATCGACAATAATATGGCTGAGGCATTAGACTTATCCTCTACAAACGGCGTTCTGGTTGAATCGGTTGAATCAGGTTCACCAGCTGAGGATGGCGGTTTGAAAGTTGGCGATGTTATTATTGAAGTGGATGGAAAAAAGATTATTGATGCTCAACACTTCCGTTTTATTATCGCAGACTCCGGTCCGAATAAAAAAATATCAATGAAAATCATTAGAGACAATAAAAATAAAAGCCTCAAGTTTACATTGGGCGACAGAAGTAAATATCTGAATATGGCCTCTACGGGCGAAGCAGATAAAACTGACAGTAAGTGGCTGGGGATTTCCGTAACAGCTTTTACTGAGCAAATGGCAAATCGCATGAGTATTGATTTTGAACCGGGAGTGATTATTGAAAGCGTTGAAACCGGCAGCCCTGCCGATGATGCACAGGTTTTAGTAAATGATATTATTATTGAAATAGATCACAAGCCCGTTGAAAGTAAAAGCGATTTTCTTGATATCGCCGAACAATTAAAGAATCGAGAAAAATCCATTTTGTTTCTTATTAAAAGAGGCAACAGGACATTTCATAAAGCGATTAAACCATGAGAACAATTGAAATTAATGTAAATATTTGCAACAAAACAATAACTCGGCCAGTAGTAATGCCGATGGTTATTAAGATAAGCAGTAAAACGGACATGTTTGTCCAAAGGAGTACATTGATTTGATAAAGCAGTCTAAAAGATTTCGCGACGAAGAGCAGTCGTTAGATTTATATCTTCGTGAAATCGGTGAGACACCTCTTATTACAGCCGCCGAAGAAGTGGCATTGGCGAAAAAAATTAAAGTGGGGGATCAATTAGCCCTTGAAAAATTAACCAAAGCTAATCTACGCTTCGTAGTGTCTGTAGCCAAACAGTATCAAAATCAGGGTTTATCACTCGCTGATTTAATTAATGAAGGCAATATAGGCCTTATCAAAGCAGCTAAAAGGTTTGACGAAACCCGTGGTTTTAAGTTTATTTCCTATGCTGTTTGGTGGATAAGACAGGCTATTCTTCAGTCTCTTGCTGAACAATCTCGTATCGTCAGGCTGCCATTGAATAGAGTTGGCACTCTGCATAAAATTGGTAAAATTTCATCAAATCTCGAACAAGAATACGGACGTGAACCATCCGCCAATGAAATCGCGCAGGAATTGGAGCTTACTGAAAAAGAAGTGGCTGACACTTTAAAAATTTCCAATTCGCATTTATCGCTTGATGCGCCCTTCTCTGCCTCTGAGGATAATTCCTTAATCGATATTTTGGAGGATGAATTCCAACCATCCCCTGATGAGAGTTTGTTGGATGAATCCCTTCGGGTTGAAATCGAAAAGGCGCTTGATACTCTTACGCCGCGGGAGGCGGAAGTCATCAATCTATATTTCGGCCTAACTCATGAAAAGCCCCTTACTCTCGAAGAGATAGGAGCAAGGTTCTCATTGACCAGAGAAAGAGTTCGTCAGATAAAAGAAAAAGCAATTAAAAGGCTCAGACATGCCTCAAGATCAAAAGCATTAAGAGCATATTTGAATTAAATTGATATTGGATTTTCATAAGCGGGTCTCGGTTTCGGGACCCGCTTTTTTTTGTGCAGAGTCGGAAATAACTTCCGACAGCACAAGCCCGCATTATTTATAAAGAATATAGGAAAGTCATTGCGAGTCCGCCTTAGGCGGACGCCTCTGGCGGACGACGCGGCAATCTCGTTGTTGCTGTGCTAAATTATAAGCATTGAGATTGCCGCGCTCCCTTTGGTCTCCGCCAGTGGCGGAGCAATGACAGATTGGCATACTGTTGCATTGCGCTATAGAGTTTATGAATAATGCGGGTTAATTAAAATGGCTGCCAAGCAATACTTGACAGCCAATGAGAGTATTAATCAGTTGATATAATAAACCAACTAATCGCTATCTTCTTCGCTCTTGCTGTAATATATCCATAAGTGAACAATGTAGGCTATAATAACCGCTGTTATAAGAGTGCCGAACATATCAAGGGTAGTGATATGTCCGTTTACTAAAATGACTCCAACAAGCACGGCTACAGCGATAATAATTGCCCATGATGCCGTTTTAATAAAAACAGGAGCTATGAAAATAGGCGATTGATTCACTTACTTTTCTCCTGCTGCAGCCAATTTACGTCTGCGAATAATGGCAATCGTGCCAGCAGCCAACAGCAACAATGCCAGAATTATCATGCCCCACTCATTCAAAGTCGGGATAGCTTCCGGTGTTGTGGTAATTACGAAAGCCAAGTCCATCGATACTTCAAACATTGGCGGCTCACGCAACTCATACCAATCAACAAATGGTTGTTCACCCCAAACAGCATCATCATTAAAATGGTTGATTGATGATTTCCAGCCCCACTTCGTCATTTCCGGGTCAAAAACATTAGCCGAGATGACTAACCAATAAATTTCACCTGCATTTTGGATGAAGGGTTCAGGTATGTTAAAAATGTTATATTGCCAGTAGTTGTCGTGATCCGGATATGCATTAAAGCCGGTTGGCGGATCATACCAGCCCTCCCATAATTGCGGGTCGGGAATAATTTGACGCATCATTACTTCACCAGCCATAAATTCATGCTGCCACAACAGTAATTCCGGATGGCTGTAAAGCGGGCCTTCAGGGCCGTCAGGATCAGGGAAATCCGAATAGATGGAGACATTAAAGCTTATTATCTCACCAGGTGTGCCGCCCAGCCATGAACCCCAGAAATGTATATCGCTGACAGGTCCGGTTTCCGTACATTGCCAATCATCCCCAAGAAAAAGAGGATATGTTGCGTTAACGTTGTAGCCTTCTTCGTTCGGCATCTGCGGGAAATGCATTTTAAAGCCATCACCGGGGAACCAGTCGGCTGTCGCTGTTGCGCTTAAAAAAGCAATTGCGGCTAATATAAATAGTATCTTCTTCATTTTAATCTTCCTTTAATTTTTAAGTTATTCTAAATAAAAAAACTGTTTAATCAGTACAAGGCGGTCCTCTTAATTCTGGCAAGCAATACCAGCTTTCACAAACAACTTTCTGTGTAATATGATGATATTGTATTTTTTCTCTAATGAACTTAAATTTATTGATAGTGGCTTTGCGATTGCCGGCATAATTAATTATTATCAGAATCAGCGAGTTTATCAGCACGATAACAAAGGAAACCATCAGAAAACCGAACAATGAGGCAAACCTCGCCATAACTCCTGATTGATTGCCGGTAAATACGAAAATATTCCCCGAGATGCTGTTATTGCTGATAAGATATTCTAAGGGAAGCCATAAAGCGGCAATGATAACCGGATTGAGTCCAAAATATTTATTAACCCTGTTAACTCCTAAACCAAAAACCGAAAAGATAAAACTAAGACTAAAAAACCTGAATAAAAATGTTAATGGTGAACTAAAAGCCTCATTGGGAAAAATGATAAAAATATAGCAGCCGCCAAGAATAACCCCCAAGATTATTGAATCATACATATTTGTTCGGATGACCCGCCATAGAAACGGGACTAAGGCAAACAGCGAGACGAACCAGATGCCTGAATAAAAGTGCGAGATAGATAAAATAAATGCGGATAAACCGGCACAGATGAAATTAAGCAAAAATCTTTGCAAGTTATCGCTTTGTATTCCCTGTTTCAGATTCATCGCCAGTTGCCTCACAGGTAAGTCATTGACTGGTTAGAATATTACACCGTTTTTCTCAACTTATAATTTTACAAAACCGGTATAATTATTGATGATATTCGTGTAGCACAATATTAAGATGCAACCCAATATCATCAAAAGAAATAATTTACATTACATTCCTTTTTTCTGAGGGCTTGAACTGGTATAAAGCACAAAATAACCAGCATAACAAACCTAATGATGCTCATATGAAAGTTAATAATTTAACAATGTGTTGTCAAGTAAAATCAACGAGTTATTAAATCTTGCGAATTACAGCAGATAATGGGCTTGCGGTTTTCTAAGCAGTTGTTAATACAGCTTTTATTAATGTTTAGCTGACACTCTTGCGCCACTGTTTACTTTTGTTGATAATAACTAATCTGCTAATCGTCTTCCATACTCAAAAGCCTCAACCAATGCTTTTTTATCTGAGGATGCTTCACCGATATTTAAGCTCTTAGTTCGATATTTCAGTTCAAATATAATTTCCATACCAGTCCAGATAAAAAATGCCCTCATTACTTTTAGTGAAGCCTCGAATTTGCCGTAATCGCCGGCAACAAGTATTATCCCGCCTTTTTTCCCCTTAAATAACGGCTCTTTGAATGTTTGTTTATCGGGATTTGTGAAATCGGCGGGACGCAGACAATTACATCTGTCTATAAAAGCTTTTGTCTGAGCCGACACAGAATCGAAATATACCGGCGAGCCTAAAATCACAGCTTTGCTTTCAGCCATTTTTTCGTATAGAGAATAAGCATCGTCATGGAAAAAACAGTAATCCGGTTCTGGAGATTTTCCACAGGCTTGACAGGGCAATATGTTCATCTCATTAAGACGGTAAAACCGCTTCTTGTATCGGCCGGCTGTCGCCCCTCGCAAAGCCTCTTTAATGAGTATATCGGTTGAACCGGAGGGTGTCGCCGAACCCGAAATGCCGATAATCATCAGAAATTATATGTAAGGGTTAATTCAATCATATCGTTTCGGGGAACAGCATGCACCTCGAATACTTTATCATTCTGGTCGAAACCAGCCATATGAGCGTCAACATAAGCATCGAACATTGATATAAATAAAGTTAAACCAGTAAGCCATAAATTCAAATTGCGTATATCCCGATTCTTTTCATACAGATAAAATTCTTTCGCTTGGTAGTCGGGGTCAGCCTGATAAAACTGATAATCAGTTGGCGAACAGTCCCTAAATCCTCCGATTAAGGAAGTCATCCCAGCGGGATTTTGAAAATTCCGTTGATTGTTATCCATTTTTATCCAGTATTTACGCGCCTCATTTACGAAAAATAGTTCTAATCCGCTGTAGATAACGTACTTTATATATTTCCTGTTATATAATTGCCCCCAGCCTGGTATAATGGCTGATCTAATAAGAGCGCCAGTTGGCCAGGGTTTGCTAATTATTTCCAATGAGTCGGAATATGTTTTATTCCTAAAAACTGTTTTTGTCGGACTTGAAACCGAACTGATTAACTTATTATCAGAGATATAGTTTTCCGATGAAAGCGAATCTATTTGAGTCTCGGTTGAATCTTCGGCGTTGGCCGGAGGCGATAGGAAATGTAATTCTTTGGCAGAAACAGTTGACACAGCGATTAGCAGTAAAATCATTATCAAAAGATAATTCTTAATCATCAACTGTTTTTACTCCGGAAGTTGTTTTTAGTTTGTTGGCGCTCATCTTTATTGATAATCTTCCATTATTATTGATGAACGTCTCCCCCTCATAATGGACCGGTAATGATTGCTCGGAAAATATCTCCAACTGGCGGCAGCGATATACTTTAACTTCCGGCTGCCTGATATGAGTTCCCTTAATAATTTTTGGCAGTATTGAAAATATTCGAAAGCGATTGGTTTTCTGAACAATACACACATCAAATTTGCCGTCGTTGGGCAAAGCATTGGGCGTAAGAAAGAATCCGCCGCCGGTGCTTCGGCCGATTCCGATGGCAGCAAGCATCACCTGTTCCTCAATTTCCAAGCTGTCTATTCTTAGCTTTATATCGAAAGTTGGGAATTTTTTCCATATTTTATATACAGCCAAAAGATAAGTAATGATGCCGAGGTTAATATTCGCTTTATTGGCCTCAATAGCTACTTCAGCATCGAATCCAATTCCTATCATATTAAAAAATGGCTGATCATTAAGGATGCCAACATCGAGTTCGATTTGCTTTCCAAAAGCGGCGGCTTGGCAAATACTGTCGATATCGTCTTTAATTTTAAGTTGTTTGAAAAAACCATTGCCTATACCTGCAGGGATTACCGCTAATATGGAATTTGAGTTTAACAGACCTGCCGCAACCATATTTACGGTGCCATCGCCGCCCATAGCGGCTATTCTTTTGTAACCGCATTGTGAGGCAAGACGGGCAATCTCGGAAGCCTGCTGAATATTTTCAGTTATCTTTATATCGGTTTTTACTCCCATTCCGCTAAATTTCTTATCGATTACAGGCAGTAAATCTATCGATTTCCCTTTCCCGCTGGAGGGGTTCACAATTAGCATTATTTTTTTTGATTCATAGCTCATATCTATAACATAATATTTATTAAAGCTTCTGTAAACAAATATCGACATTTAACGGTTATTGTGAAAGAAAAGTACCGAACAGGGTATTCTAAACAATAAAGAATGATTGACCGATGAATAACAATAATATTATATTAATTATTGAGCAGATTATGGAAGAATTAAATACAACAATAGCTGATGAAATTTTAGCAGAAAACCAGCCCGAGTTCACCGGCCATATCTTGGCGATAGAGATAAATGACTTTATCCCGGCAGGTAAAAAACCGCTTGGAAATCGGTCGCGGGTTATCCCGAATATCCTGCATCTGCTCGATTATATAGACAAACATCGAGTAGAGGGCAATTTCTATACTACTCCTGAATTAATGAGAGATTTTCCGGAGATTGTTTCTTTGGTTTCATCCAGAGGTCATGAGATAGGATTATGCTGTGATTATCGTGATTCTAAAAACCCAGAAGATTTTCACAGATATAAGGATGAGCTGGAATTAATAATCAACCGTAAAACATGCGGTATTATGCTTAAAAGCGACTTAGAAAATGTCTGGCAGCGTCTGAAAATGTTGGCATCAGATGGATTTTATTATTCAGTAACTGATTTCCATTCGGGATATCTAAAGGATATTTCATTTCGGAAAAAGTTAAAATTCGATAATAATTCTTGTATACATATATTCCCTTCAAGCCGTTTTAAATTTTGGGGTATAAATATCGAATTTGGCCAACCGGGCAGAATAAGGCTTTATCCATACTGGTTTTTACGGAGATGTTTGCGGCATTTTACACAGCATCACATTCCCGCGATAATAAATTTTCCATTGTGGGAATTTGATCCTCATCTGCCAAAACAATCTCTAAATCCGCTGAAAAGCCTAAGAAGCTATGGTAATTTAACCTTAGCGGAATTCAAATTAACTCAATTGCTGCTGGAGTTCGATTTTGTCCGAATAACCAGATATCTTGATCTGGAAAACTCTGATGATAAATAGTGTTGATGCATATTTTCGCTTTACGTTAGAGGGCATTTAATATTATAATAAATTTAAAACTGACCGATAATAACAGTAAAAGGAGACTGATTCTTGTACGCCGGTAAATTAAAAAAAATAGTATTTATAATCAATTCGCAGAAGAATCTGATAAAAATATCGCCCGTTATCGATAAATTCTCTCGTTTTTATGATTCGCTTGAGCCTATAATAATCTATACGGGGAAATCATTCCCCAAGCAAGAGGCCGGTTATCTTTTCGATCAATTAAGCTTGCCCAAACCAAATATCTATCTAAATGTTAAGTCAGGTCCGTATGCCGAATCCACTGCCGGTGTAATGTTTGAAACTGAAAAAATTTTCCCGGAGCTTTCTCCCGATATGGTTGTTGTTATCGGCGGCTCTACTGCGGCTTTAGGAGCTTCCATAATTGCTGCTCGTATGGGCATACAAATAGCCCATATTGAGGCTGGTTTGAGATGCCCCGGAAGTATCTTAAGCACAGAAGTAAACAGGAAAATGGTTGACAGCATTACCAAAAATTTCTTTGTTACCGATGGCGCTGCTCATGCTAATATTTTCAATGCCGGCATACCTGAGGATAGAATATTTTTTGTCGGCAATATCATGGTTGACGCTTTGCAAAAATACCTGCCATTTGCGCGTGAATCCAAACTGCTGAAACGACTACATCTAACCTCAAAAAGGTATGCTGTAATGTCATTGCATCGTAAAATAAACACTTGCAATTATGATATATTGCGCGGCATTTTATCTGCGGCAAAGCAGATTTCTGAAAAAATTCCTGTCGTTTTCGCCTGTTTCAAGCGTGTTAAAGGTGAAATAGAGGAAAGCAACCTCAGCCATTATTTCGATGATGCCAGGCTATCCATGTATGTAGTATCAAAATACCCGGATTTCCTTGCGCTTGAAAGCAATGCCCTGTTTTTAATGACCGATTCCGGAACAATGCAGGTTGAATCGAGCATTCTGGGTATTCCCTGTTTGACCTTGCGCAAAAACACGGAGTGGATTGCCACGGTTAATGAAGGGACTAATAAAATAGTAGGGCCATTCCCGGAGAAAATTATCGCTTGCGCGGATATAATTCTTACCAGCGATTATACTCCCGCTGGCATGCCTAAATATTGGGATGGACGCTCTGCCGAAAGAATAACTGATGTTATTGCCAAGTCATTTCCCTTTGAAGATTCATCAACCAGAAAAATTAAAACCATTTCTATTTCCGAGTAGATGACAAAGATAGTAGTAACAGGCGGAGCTGGATTTATCGGGTCTAATCTGGCTGAACGTTTGATTGAAACCGGCAGAGAAGTTGTTGTTGTCGATGATTTATCATACGGCAGCCTGACCAACCTGAAATCAGTAATCAACAATGATAATTTTACTTTCATCAAAGGCGATATTTGTCAGCCGGAAGTTTTAGAAAAAGCCGGCGCTGATGCTAATTGCATTATACACTTGGCCGCCTATAAGATTCCTCGCTATGGTAATGCTCTTAAAACATTAAATGTCAATAACGACGGCGCTAAGGCTGTGTTTAATTACGGTGCAAAATATAATATTAAAACTATTATCGCTTCCACCTCTGATGTTTACGGTAAAAATACTAATATACCATTTAACGAAAATGATGATCTTGTACTTGGAGCACCATCTATCAGACGGTGGGCGTATGCTATTTCGAAGGCTTTCGATGAGCAATTGGCTTTGGCGTATTATAATGAAAAAGAGCTGCCAGTTGTGATTTTGCGGTTTTTCGGAAGCTTTGGACCTCATAACCATCGCTCGTGGTGGGGCGGTCCGCAGGCTGTTTTTATCGAACAAGCCCTTAAAGACAAGCCTATTACTGTTCATGGCGATGGTTGTCAAACTCGCAGTTTCTGCTATGTGAGCGATACTGTGAATGGAATAATATTGGCAATGGAAACCAAGGAAGCAGTTGGGGAAGTTATTAATGTTGGTTCGGATCATGAGATATGCATCAAGGATTTAGCCCAAAAAATCATTGCTTTAACCAACTCTAAAAGCCAGATTGAATATATACCCTATGAAAGATTCGGCGGCCGCTATGAGGATGTTAGACATCGGGTGCCAGATTTATCGAAAGCCTATAAGCTGTTTGGCTACAAGCCAACAGTATCGCTTGATAACGGTCTTAAAAAAACAATCGATTGGCAAAAGAGTTTTTATTTAAACTAATTTAATGGTTATTTTGATAATAATTATAGCAATTTAAACCTAATAAGGTATTGTCGCTTGGAGGGATCATGCCTAAAACCAAAGAAGAGATTTTAAAGCTTATCCATGACAAAAAAATAAAATATATACGTCTCTGGTTTACCGATATACTCGGCTGCCTTAAAGGTATGAGTATAACCCATTCGGAGATTGAGACTGTTTTGAATCACGGCCAGGGTTTTGATGGTTCCTCGATTGAGGGATTTGCCCGAATTGAGGAATCCGACCTTATGGCGATTCCTGATCTCGACACTTTTACTATTATTCCATGGGAGATAAACGGCGAAAAAATCGCGACGCTGTTTTGCGATATTCAGACCCCGAACGGCAAACCGTATGAAGGCGACTCGCGGTATATACTCAGGAAAGTTGTCGACAGGTTAGCCAAGGATGGTTATACCGCTTATCTTGGTCCTGAAATGGAGTATTTTTACTTCAAGGACTCCAAAGCTCCCCAGATTATGGATCATGGCGGTTATTTCGATTATGCCACCGTTGATGAGCCGACCAGGATACGAAAGAAAACAACCAGCGCCCTTGATTCGATTGGCGTTCAAGTCGAATGCTCTCATCACGAGGTTGCTCCTTCTCAACATGAAATTGACCTCAAGTATCAGGAGGCTTTCAAGATGGCTGACTATGCCATGATTTATCGGCTGGTGGTAAAGGAAATCGCCGCTTCTGAGGGTTTGTATGCCACTTTTATGCCCAAACCGGTATTTGGCATCAATGGTTCGGGAATGCATGTTCATCAATCTCTTTTTAAGGGCGGCAAGAACGCCTTTTTTGATAAAAACGAACAATATAATCTTTCTGCAGCTGCCAAGTGTTATGTTGCCGGCCTTCTAAAACATGTTAAGGAGTTTTGTTTAGTAACCAATCAATGGGTAAATTCATATAAGCGGCTTGTGCCGGATTATGAAGCGCCGGTTTATCTCTCTTGGGGACAGCGCAACAGGTCATCCCTGATAAGAGTGCCCATGTATCGTGTCGGACGGGAAAAATCCATCAGAATCGAGCTTAGAAGCCCCGACCCGGCTTGCAATCCCTATCTTGCTTTCGCTGTTATGCTGGCAGCCGGTTATGATGGCGTTAAAAATAACTATTCTTTATGCGAACCGATTGAGGAAAACATCTTCCATATGAGCAAGGAAGAACGCAAGAAACTGAATATCAAAACCTTGCCAAATTCTCTTGAAAATGCGAGGAAGGAATTTGAAAAATCTAAATTGATGAGAGAGGTTTTGGGCGACCATTTATTCGAGAAGCTTATCGATAATAAAAAGATTGAATGGAGTAGATACCATACCGCGGTAACTAAATATGAAATCGATAATTATTTACCGATTTTGTAGTCGATTAATTAACGCTGGCGAATCAGGACGTACCCCGCAGCCACAATGTACGCTGGCATCCGTAAGGGTGTATGCAATACACTCCTACTCGCTGTTATGAAAGATGATTCGAATATAACGCTGTGTAATTTATAATGAAAAACATTTTAAGTTTCGATATTGAGGAGTATTTTCAAGTTTCCGGGTTGGAGGCTGGCGTTGACCGGGCTGGTTGGGATAAGTATGAATCGAGGGTAGAAAAAAGTACCCAAATAATCTTACGGATATTACTAACAAAAAACGTAAAAGCTACATTCTTTGTTCTGGGCTGGATTGCCGAAAGATATAAAGAGCTGATTAAAGAAATCGCCGAGCAGGGACATGAAATTGCCTGTCATGGCTACGACCATAAGCTGATATATAATATGCCATCCGACCAGTTTCGTGATGATATCAAGCGAACTATTGATATATTGGAATCTGTTACCGGCAGGAAAATACAGGGTTATCGGGCGCCGAGTTTCTCTATTTCGGCGGATGATATCGAACGCTTTAAAATCTTATCCAGACTGGGGATTACATACGATTCATCGCTATTCCCTATGAAACATTTTCGCTATGGCAAAGCGCAGTCTATACCGTTAAAACCGTTTGATATTAAAAACGGGGACAGGGTTATTTTAAAGGAGTTTCCAATAACTGTCGTTGAGTTTCTGGGAAAGCGGATTCCTGCCGGCGGCGGCGGTTATTTTCGATTATTTCCCAACTGGTTTCTTAACCGTAATTTTAAAAAAGTAAATAATGATAACAGACCGGTTATAATTTATCTTCACCCTTGGGAATTTGACCCTAATCAGCCAAAAATATCCGGGGCAGGTTATGGCAACACTTTCAGGCATTATTTGAATATAGACAAGACTAAGTCCAAACTGGAAATGGTTTTAGACAGGCTTGAGTTTGGTTCGTTTCAAGATTATATACAATCGCTATCAAAATAAAAGGGAGCATTACGCTCCCTGTGATTATCAACAACAGCTTTAGGTCTGAGTTAATCTTAATATCGCGGCGGCGCTGTTTCTCCGCCGGTATTAAATGATATTTTCATACAAAGATATATAAAATCGAAATTATGATTGCTGTTCAATTCTTCGCCTTCATAGGTTATTCTATTCCAATCAGCATTACCGGTATTATACAGCACTTCAAATTCATATATAGTTTTAGCGTAAGGATTAGAACATAAACCTAAACCAGCCGTGAAAAATATATCGGATTCAAAAGATTCATTCTTTATTTGTTCGCGCGACCAGCTATGAGCATTTGGCTTAAAGGCGCCGCCTCCGCCAACAATATACAATTTCCCATCGTTGACATTATAAACATTAAGTCTGATTAATCCGCCATATTGCACAAAATTATAACTGATGCTGCCCGATGAACTTTGAGACGATGAGCCAAATCTATAGTATTTAAAAAAAGGACCCAGAGAAAGATTATTAAGCAGCGCATATCTTAGCTCGCCGCCAAAACCAAATCCGGATTCGCTTTTCAAGGTTGTATCAGTAGAGAAATCACCGACTGGAGCGGTTAATCCAATATCAATGCTGGCAATAAAACTGCCTGCTTTTTGCGCGAAAATTTGCCCGGGAACCATGATAATTACAACGAGAATCAAAACTAAGCGCTTACACATTAAAACTCCTTTGTTGAATATACCAATATCTCTCCCGGCGCTTAAGTTTAATATAATATTTTTTAATGACAATTCAAGATATATTTTACATTACTATGAAATATTTATTAATTGCTTTCCGGGTCTTTTAAAATTACAAGGCTAATCATTAATCTCTTCCGGTTGACAAGCTTCAACCGGACAAACCTCGGCGCAATTTCCGCAATCAGTGCATAACTCCGCAATAATAACATACTTAGGGTCGCCGATAATTATAGCGTTTTCGGGACATTCGGATATGCAGACATCACATAAAATGCACTCATCATTTATAATATAAGCCACTCGATTTAACTCCAATAGTTAAAATAAAAACAACCTGTTAGAAGTCCACTTGCCAAAATCATGAATTCTCAACACAGTCATAATTTTTGAGTATAAAATTTAAAAACGTGTTGTCAAGTAAAATTCTAATAATTTAAAAAAATCATAAAAACTTTTTTCTTGCCCGCTTGTATATATAAGAAGTATACTTTAAACTATAGTTAAAATAGCGCTTTTAAGAGGATTACATTATGGCATTTAATCTTATATCGAAAGTATTTGGTTCTAAACATGATAGAGATATTAAAAAGATACAACCTATTGTATATGAAATTAACGAAATATATGAAACCCTTCACGATAAAAGCGATGATTGGTTTAAAAACAGAACCGAGGAACTTAAAACAGAACTTAAACCGCTTGGCGAAGAATATGTCGAACGGATAGAAAAAGATACTGACCTCGAAAGAGACAGAAAAAAAGCGGTTTATCAAGAGATAATCGGCGATAAGCTCGATGAAATCCTGCCCGAAGCCTTTGCTATGGTAAAAGAGGCTTGCCGTCGACTGGTTGGCAAAACCTGGGATATAAGCGGGATAGATACAAAGTGGGAAATGATTCCCTATGATTGCCAGCTAATTGGAGGTATTGTCCTTCACCAAGGCAAGATTTCCGAGATGGCAACCGGTGAGGGTAAAACCTTAGTGGCAACCTTGCCGATGTATCTTAATGCCCTCGTTGGTCTGGGTACGCACCTAATAACCGTTAACGATTATTTAGCTCGGCGCGATTCTCAATGGATGGGCAAAATATTCGAGTTTCTGGGATTAACAATCGGCTGTATCCAAAATGATATGCTTCCCGATGAACGCCGTATTCAGTATAATTGTGATATTACTTACGGTACTAACAACGAATTCGGTTTTGATTATCTGCGGGACAATATGTCTATCAGAGTTGAGGATATGGTGCAGCGCGGCTTTTTCTATGCCATCATAGACGAGGTCGATTCCGTGCTTGTTGATGAAGCCCGAACCCCTCTTATCATCTCAGGTCCGGTCGAATCAACAATGGATAAGCGGTTTGTCGAAATGAAACCACTGGTTCAAAACCTGGTTAAACGTCAAAACCAACTTTGCACAAAATTTATTAACGAGGGGGAAAAGCTTCTCGAAGATAATAATGAATATGAAGCGGCAACTAAATTCTTAATAGCTCAACACGGTGATCCCAAGAACAAACGTTTGATGAAACTATACAAAGAGAAAGGCATCAAACAGCAGGTGCAAACTGTCGAACTCGATATTATGCGCGATAAAAAGATGCATGAACTGGATGACCTGCTTTACTTCTCAATCAACGAGCGCGAACATACCGTTACTCTTGAGGACCCCGGCCGGGCAATGTTGTCGCCTGATGACCAGAAACTGTTTGAAATACCCGACATTACCGAGGGGTTGGTGGCTATTGATAATGACCAAAGCTACAATGATGATGACCGTATCCGCGCCAAGGATGAGCTGTATCGCCATCATGCCGAGCTTTCCGATAAGAATCACGCGATAAATCAGCTTCTGCGCGCCTTTCAGCTTTATGAAAAAGATGTTGATTATGTTGTTCAGGACGGCAAAGTCATGATAGTTGATGAATTCACTGGCCGTCTTATGCAAGGACGGCGATATTCGGATGGGCTTCATCAGGCAATCGAGGCTAAGGAAAACGTAAAAGTTGAGGGCGAAACTCAGACATTGGCTACTATCACTTTGCAGAATTTTTTCCGCATGTATGATAAACTGGCAGGCATGACCGGCACTGCCGAAACGGAGGCGGGCGAGTTATGGGAAATTTATAAGCTTGATGTAGTAGTTATCCCAACTAACAAGCCTGTTAGGCGAATAGATTATAATGATGTTATTTTCCGCACTCGCAAGGAAAAATATAAAGCGATAATAGATGAGATAATGCGTCTGCATAAAGCAAATATACCTATACTAGTAGGTACGGTTTCGGTTGAGGTTTCCGAGATTTTATCGCGTCTGCTGAAACTGCAGAAAATCGGGCATTCGGTGCTCAATGCCAAACACCATCAGCAAGAGGCAGAAATTGTAGCTAATGCCGGCCGGCCGGGAGCGGTTATGATTGCTACTAACATGGCGGGACGCGGCACCGATATCAAGCTGGGCGAAGGCGTTGTTAAGTCTCCATACTGCATGCTGGTTTCGCCAGCGGATAAGAAAAACGAATGTCCTTATTACAAAGAACTTGAATGCGACAACGATGTCCCCTGCGGCTTGCATATAATGGGAACCGAACGGCATGAATCGCGGCGTATCGACCGTCAGCTGCGAGGCCGCGCCGGCCGTCAGGGCGACCCCGGAAGCTCGCGCTTTTTCCTTTCACTCGAAGATGACCTTATGCGGCTTTTCGGTTCGGAAAGAATTGCCGCTATTATGGACCGGCTGGGGATAGAAGAGGGCGAGGTTATCGAACATAAAATGGTAACTAAAGCCATCGGGCGAGCACAGAAACGGGTCGAGGCGCAAAACTTCTCAATCAGAAAACACTTGCTCGATTATGACGATGTTATGAACAACCAGCGCGAAGTAATTTACAGCCGTAGAGCCGCTTGTCTTAAAGGCAAAGACCTTAAGGAAGAAATCATCGAATTGGTTCATAATATTATCGAAGGAAAAGTCTGGGAATACTGCCCCGAAAAAACTTATCCCGAAAACTGGAACCTTCGGGGATTGCGCGAGCAAATGAGAAAAATATTCTTGCTCGACTTCAACTGGCCGGAGGATGATATCCTGAAATTAAAACAGGGTATTGTAATTGACAGACTTGCTGACGCCGCTTTGAGAATATACGAGGATAAAGAGCAGTATATCGGCGAGGAAATGATGCGTAACCTCGAGCGTTTCTCATTTTTATCAGTTATCGACAATGAGTGGAAAGAACATCTGTATGAAATGGACCAGCTAAAGACCGGCATCGGACTTCGGGCATATGGCCAACGCGACCCGCTTATTGAATATAAAAAAGAAGGCTACCGGATGTTTATAGAGATGCTTGAAAAAATCGACGAACTGTCCATTACTAATGTCTATCGACTTCAAGTGTCCGGAAAACCTGTCAGAAAACCTAAACAGCAGATGGTTGCCGCCAAGGAATCAACTGACGGCATGGGAGTTGCCTCTGCCAAGCAGGCACATGCTCAGAAAGCATCCGGCGAAACAGGCGGTTATACAGGCCCTATGGAAGAAGGCTCTAAAAGCACTCAAAAACAGCGGCCGGTTAGAGTCGAGAAAAAAGTCGGGCGCAATGAACCTTGCCCCTGCGGCTCGGGCAAGAAATATAAGCATTGTCATGGTAAAATTGACAGATAAAGATTTCAATCGTTTTAAGCTTTATGACGTACGTGAGAATAAATAAGAATCAACATAAATAGTTGATTCTTATAAATGCTCCGGGGAAAATAATGAACAAGCTGCGCAGAATAAAAACCATCCCCAATCGTATTACATCAATAATCTCAATCAGCCTGTTGTTAATCATACTCTTTTCAGCTTGCGACCGCGGAAGAATAAGACATATTACAATCCTTCACACAAATGACATACATGGTCAATTCATACCGGAAACAGTTTTTACCACAGAGGGGGAGCCATCAATCGGCGGATTCGCAGCTTTGAGTTATTATATTGAGCAGATTCGCAGCGAAACACCGAATGTCATCCTTGTTGATGCCGGTGATTTTATGACAGGCAATATCGTCTGCGATATAGGATATAAAAATGCGGAGGGCGGTGCTTTAATCGAGATGATGAATATGCTCGGTTATGATGCCGGCGTGTGCGGCAACCATGAATTCGATAAGCCGATTAACAATATAAAAAATCTCATGGAAATTGCCGACTTCCCGATTCTGTGCGCAAATCTTTCTGATGATGCAGGCAATGATTTTGTAAAAGAACGATACCATATCCTTGAGGAAGACGGTTTAAAAATCGGGATTATCGGCGTAACCCTCCATCCTTTGGAAAAAAGCGTCAGTTCGGAAAATCTTGAACAATATCATTCATCCAATCCGGCGGAGACCATTAATGACATAGCCTCTGAAATTGATTCCCTAACTGATATAATTATCGCCCTGACTCACCTGGGAGTTAAAGCAGACAGAAAGCTGGCGATGAAATTGAGGCGCGTTGATGTTATAATCGGCGGACACAGCCATACTGTCTTAGAACAACCCGAACGAGTCAACGGCATTCTAATTGTACAGGCAGGGTCTCATGGCAGGTACCTTGGCCGCCTTGATATAACAGCGGCGGGCGATACAATTAAGGAATATGCCGGACAGTTGATTCCGGTTATCAATGATGAAATCGAAACCGGCCGGGAGCTTGGCAGTTTTATCGATAGCTTCACGCATATTATCGATAATGAATACGGTAAGGTGATTGGCGTATTGAAAACCGACTGGGTCATCTCATCGATGGCAGAATCCAATCTTGGCAACTGGCTTACTGATGCGATTCGCATTAAAACCGGCGCAGATGTTAGCTTCATTAATTCGGGCGGGATTAGAAAAAACCTTAAAGCCGGACCTATTAAGCTGAAAGATATCATGGAGATTAGCCCGTTTTTCGATTATGTCGAGGTGTATGAATGCACCGGCGATCAGTTGATGACCACTATTATGAAAAATGCCGAAGCCCAAGCTGAACAAAACCGCGAAATTCTTCAGGTTTCAGGCTTGAGATATTCATGGAAGCTTGACGATGGCTGGGTGCAGCTATCAAGCTCATCGATCGGGGGAAAAGCTATCGATTTTCAGAAGGTTTACAAGGTGGCGGCTTTAGATTATGTGATTGGTAATCACGATAAATATCTCGGCTTTAAACCGGATAAGGTAGTCAATACGAATATATTAATATCTGACATGCTGATTGAGGCAGTAAAAGAGGCAGGCGAAATAGATTCAAAAATCGAGGGACGAATCAGAAGAGCAAGGTAAATTTCGCGGGTGTCTCGTCTGCGGCTTTGTGGCTGGTGTACATCCTCGCGCACCAGCATTGCTGCAAATAAGGATGTCCGCCAATTACAAATCAGATTGTTTCAATAATATCGATTTTATATAACGTGAACTATAAGGGCGTCCGACCTAAGACAGACGCCCCTGAGTACTAACGAAATATATTATTGAATAGCTTCTATTCTCTGCTGTTCTTCAAATCCTGGCTATTCAAAGGCACTGGTTCCTCGATAACATCATTGTCTTTGATTAAAACCGGTGCGGCAACTGTCGCGGGCACAATCGGCGGAAGCCTCGGACAATAGAAAATCTCGGAATTGATACCGCCAAAATAACCAACTAAGTATATCAAGTCTGAACCTATAAACATGCAGTCGCCATTAGCATCCGCAGCAACATATAACCAGCTGGAGGTGAGATCATCCCAGCATGAATCCGGCGGCGCCATGCCTGTGCCTCTGAAATATCTTACACCATATGTAACATCACTGCCAATCGTACTGCCATCGCCATTAATATCACCCGGCATGTATTCACAGCCGATTAGCTCCTCAACAACCAGAGTAACAAGCAGGTCAATGGAGCCATTCACCGGGTCGTTCGAGTTTATTGTAACAGTTCCCGTATAGATTGCCGCTGATAGGCTGGACGCATCTAAGGTAACAGCGGCAGTATCGGATTCTAAGGGAACAACAATTCCGCTATCAGGATTTGCGCTAATCCATGAACGGTCATCGCTGATAGCATAATCAAGATTGGCATTTCCAAGGTTGCCTATTATCAGCTCGATATCGGTTGAGCCGCCTTCCGTGACAGTATCTATGATTTCAGCAATATTTAATTCGATAACTGGCGCTTCCGCTTCCTCGACAACTAACATAACCGGAATGCTAATAGGATTATTAGTATCATCATTTGAAGTAACAGTTACATTGCCGGAGTAGCTTCCCTCTGATAGACTCGATGCATCTAATATAATTACAGATGTATCAGATGCCGACAGCGCAACAACGCCGGTATCTGGCGATTCGGTAATCCATGAGGCATTATCGCTGATGCCATAAATGAGATTAGCCGCGCCCTGATTGCTTATGATGAGGTCAATGTCTGCAGATTCGCCTATTTCCAGCGTATCTGCAATAGAAGAAATATTAAGATTTATTATCGGGTCGCCCTGCTGACCTACAGTCAAAGTAACCGGGATATTGATTGACGGCGATACCGGGTCATTTGATGATACGGTTAGCTGACCGGTATATAAGCCATCCTGAAGATCGGCGGCATCGAAAAGAACGCCGATTGTATCATTAGCGCCCGGTTCTATCATTCCGGCATCCTGATCTAAGGCAAGCCAGCCAAGCGGAGATTTAAACCGGACAGCCATATTGTTATGAACATAAGCTGCGTTGTAAACAACCTGAAGAGCAGTCGAACCATCATGGTTTTGAATTCCGATAGTAGCCGAATTGTCGGGGCTGTTAATAGTTTGATATTGATAGGTAATGTTGCCATTGCTTTGAAGGATAATCTGAAAAGTGTACGGGCCACCTGAAGAATAATGCGGAACATCAATCCAGGAAATTACAAGGCTATCAGTATTGTTCGAATAATAATATGCAGTCCCGCTGCTGCTGAATGTCATATCATCCCAGAAAGGCGACAAGAGATTAAAAGGATTATCAGAAGTTGGCAGCGATTCATTGTAATAGCTTGTATTGGTGGCGGTAAACGAAGCCCAGCCGTTAGTGCAAAATCTAAATGAAGAAAATGTATTATCATAAAAGTCAAAATTGAAGCCGATTGGGAAAGAACCGGCATTGGCATCATCGCCAAGACCGGTAATCGCAGTTCCAACCGAGATAATATCTACCCATGAGTAAGTTGGGCCTCCCAACTCATCCGAATCAATCCAGGTATAGCCGAAAGCATCAGGACCGCCCTGGCTAAGAGTCATCGGCGGATAAAATGGTTCAGGTTTGGCGGATTTTTCAGATGCCGGATGATAACCAAGAGGTTCCTGCTCAATTTTATTTTCGTCCTTGCTGAGAAGCGATATTGGATTTTCGTTATTAATTGTCGAAAGAACCAGGCTCTCGAATATTTCGGTGTCTACAGAATAATACAATCTGCCTGAACCATTATTAGTAATGACAAGCGGAATCGATGATTGCTCATCAGTCTCAAGATTTTCGTCAATCGAACTCTGGCCGATATAAATATCCGGCGGATAAACATACAAATCAACCGGAATACTGCCGGATAACATATATAGATCGTTGGATGTAAAATCCAGCGAACCGCTATAACTGCCATGCGGCAAACCGGCGGCGTTTACAGTAACCTCAAAATCAAGGCTGTCATTAGGGGCTACGTTGAATTGACTCGGATCAAATTCGAGCCAACTATCACTTGATGAGAATCTTACACGCAGATTCCCCAAACCTGAATTATATACCTTAATATGATGCAAAGCGGATTGTCCCTCAACAAGGCTGTCGGCCAAGCTTGAAGGATTATATGACATATCCGGCGGCTCGGCGCTGCCTTGATAATATCCCTTAATCTCTATATCATCGATATTCCAGCCGCAGTACGTTACCGAACCATCAGTAGAACCTAAACCAAATCTTATTCTGAAACTAGAATTTTCATCGGCATACGATGACAAATCGTAATATTCTTCATTCCATGATGTTTCGCTAAACGATGTTGAGCCGTTTTCGTAAAGAGTTACCCATGAACTGCCATTATAGACCTGGAAATAAGCATGATCGTAGCTGCTGCTTTCCATTCCCAACCAATGGTAATAAGTCATAATTACACTGGTATAATCGGCGCAGTCAATCACGCTGGAGGTTGCCCAATACGTTTCGCCTAAGCTTGATTCATAATCACCGTCACCGGAAGTGAGGTCGTTGCCCAAAACTCTATTATCACCGGTAGGCGAATGGTCCTGGCTGGGGTCATCGCCGCCGCCGACTGCGGGTCCCATAGTCCATTCGGCCGAACCGCCTAAGCCAGTCCAGCCCTGGTCATAGGAAAAATCATCATAATAGACAACCGAACGGTCGCCGATGGCAACATCAAAATCTACGTTTGATGTGTAGCCAAGAGCGCCGCTGAGGTTAATTGTGAATGTCATACCATGTCCCATCGGACAGGAGGAAAGAGCCGAGGCTATAAAAACATCCGTGGAATCATCGGCAGTTCCGCCATTTTCCAGTATGTCGCCGAAAGAACCATTGGCGTCATCAACCGAAACATAACTATCGCTTTCCGATAGTATTCCAACAACCGAACCGGCTAAACCGGAACCGCTATTCTCCAACGCAACTATTATGTCAACTGTTTCGCCGGGGTCGAAAATACCATTGCTGTTGCCGGAAGCATCATTAATGGAAACAGAAATAATAGATACTTCAGGCGCATGAACCGGAATTGAGAAATTGCTTATCCATGTATCAGCAGCTGTGCCGGAAACAGATAATTCAAAGGCAATGCTATGACCGTCCGGAACATCAGACAAAACGCTGAATGCGAAAGCATCTGCTTGATAGGCTGTACCGCTATTGCCGTTTATCGTACCGTATGATTCGATTGCATCGGCAATTATAACGTATGAATCAGTACTGCTAAGCGTTGCCGTTACACTATATGCATTATCAGGACCAACATTTTCCAACTGCACTCCCAAAAAAACGCTCTCGCCGGCATCAAGCTCGCTGTTATTATTGCCGGAGGCATCGTTGATATCATAACTGTCAAAAATAACATAAGGACCATCCGGAGCAAAAATGGATATTGTGGAGATATATGGTTCGCGATTCTGGCAGGTAACAACGATATCCGCATCCCCAACTGTACCAAACGGCGTGAGGGGAACATCGACCGAACCGGAGACACCGACATAGGCCGCTCCATGTAAAACACCGTTAAACGATATACCAACATAAGAACCGGGGTCTGCCTGAACAGTTAAGGATGTGGCTGTCATAAGAACAGCCCCACTGTGCACAACATTGTTTACCGATGGCACACCCATGTAATTCATCACCGAGGGGTCGCCCATAAGATGATATATCTCCCAGTAATACTGAGTGATGGAACTGCCGCCTTCCACAACACCCAGATTGCCGCAGAAAACAACAGCATCATTGGTAATATAATGCTGAGTTACAGGTTCGCCATGATCGTGAAATACGCCATCATAAGCGCCTAAACCGGTTTGTTCATAGGTTGGACCGGAACCTACAATTGGACCAGCGCCTACTCCCCACCAGTAATCCTCATCCCAATAGGTGGAATTAGAACCTCCGATATAGCCAACGCCGCCTTTATTTTCCGCCCGAAGCCAAGCTTCGCCAAAACATGGCGTGGATTCATCAAATGTATTTGACAAACAGCAGTTGCCAATTGCTAAAAGGTATTTATGGGCATTTGTTAAATTTCCTATATCGGTTGTAGTAAAAGATGGATTGCCGAAACCTGAATGACCACAATGAGCAGTATAATTCATAAAACCAACACCATCATCAACAGTTTGAATTATAGCCGAGGAAGCTCCGGGGGTATCCGAATCGGGATAAAGCCAGGTATGATCAGTTATGCCATGTGCGGTGTTAAAATAAAGATTAGTGCCGTAATTAATCTGTCCATTGCCGTGAGTTATTGCATAAGTGCCGTCTACTCCGGAAATCATTGTAACTTCGGCCAAATAACTTGGGTCTGGCATTGTGTATTGTTCATATTCGAGTGTTTTATCAATTTGCGGCTGAAGCTCGCCAGTATTTTGAGCAGAAAATCTGCCGTAGTAAATTTCCGGCAAGTCATCACCCGTGAACTCGCAATAGCGCAAGTCGGTAACATGCCCGCCAGCATCGCCATTAAAAGAAGGTATCTGCGGCGTATCGCCAACCAGCAATACAAACGAGGGTTTTGGAGTACTGGTATTATAAATATTCTGAATATAATTCTTTATAGCCGTAGTTGAGAAACCTATCGAGCTGGTATAGCCAACAACTACCTCAAAACCCTTCTTCGTTTTCCATTCGATAAAGGGTTGAAGCTGCGAGGCAAACATCGTATCCGAGATAATTATATATTTTACCGGATACTTTACCAAATCATCAAGGGCTATTTGAGTAAAAGGCTCGTAATTGAATATCCGGTTATAAACAGGTTCGAAAACCGGCGAATAACAGTCCCGATACATCTCTTCGGTTTTAGCCCAATTCGGATGCAGATATTTTACTTCAATAATAATATGTTTATATACTTTAATAGTATTCTCTATCGGATTATATTCAACCGGCGCAATCGAAATCATTCCCAGATAAAGCGAGCGCATCGTTCCAATCAATGATGATTCCATAATCGGCAAACCGTAATACCCGGATTGCTGATATATTTCGTGATGGTACTCGAAAGGTACATCCTCCGGATCCTGACTTTTTGACAGCGATGGCTGAACGGGAATTAACGGGTCGGTAAGGTTCAATTCAGATAATGATATTTCTTCCACCTCATATTCTAAAACCTCCGCTTGAAGTTCACAGCCAAAAGGAATAGAGATAATGCGATTTATCAATGGCAAGTTAGGTTCGCCTATTTTCTGTGAGTGAGAAAAACCATCAACTGTTAGTAAAATAAACGACCCCTCTTTTGATGAAATCGGCGTAAAATCTAAAGAGCCAATTTCGACTTCAAAAGTCAATCCATCCCTGTCTTGGTTCAAAAGCGCTGCCCCGGATGGAGAATCGCTTATCGTTACGTTTTGATTGGAATATGCTATTCCAAAAAAACCAACACAGAAAACCATAATCAGGAATAAATTGATTAAATACCTGCTCAAACTAACCTCCGCAATATTTAAACGTTAAATTCTACTGCTAATTCTATACCCCCTTAATCCTTCGCTGAAGTATTTCAATAAAGATATCTTTGTTATTAAGATATAGCAGGTAATGAGTAAAACAAAGGGGAAAATTAGCGTTTGGTAAAAAATGAAAGTAAAACATTACAACAATTTCCCTGCCAAATATTGGGACACTACTGAAAATGCTTATATATTTACATCAAGCATTTTAATTTCTTATAAGGCATTGCAAGTCCTTTTTACGATTTTAATAGCAAAATATGGGTTTATAACTTTAAAAATAAATATTTTGCCGATAATAGATATTAAAGAAAAAATTAAAGGAAATCGGTGAATAATCATGAAATTACCTCAACTTTTAATAACCTCATTTATGGGCTTTATAGGAATAATAATAATAAAACATTGCTGGGAAGATTTGGGATTATATAACATTGTTTCATTAGGCATTGGTATAGTACTTGTTTCTATTAGCTTTGTTAGCCTATTTATTTTTATGCGAAAAATACCTGCAAAAAAATTCTACAATAACAAAACTGATTTAAAAGCTGATAATTTCAAACGCTGATTCTTTATAGTAATTTTATTGTTGCTTGTAATAAGAAATCATAGTAATTTTGGCAAGTTAATAAACATATTTAGGTTGTGGCATTAGCTGTCAGTTATAATTGATCGTTGTTATCGAATGAATCATTTTAACATTGCAATTTTTCAGCATGGAGCTTCTACCGAATGATTGAAATAGATAAAAAAGTTAAAAAAGTAAGAAGAGATATCTTAAAAGTTATTTGGCAGTCGATACTATTAAGTCATCCGGATAATACAATTAAAAATCACCTGAAGCTGCATTATAATAGCTTAACTATTGATAATAATAAAATCAACCTTGACGCTTATGATAATATCTATGTTATCGGCGCCGGTAAGGCATCCGCTCATATGGCTAAGGCTATAGAAAATATATTTATGAGACGAATAACAGGCGGTCTTATATGTGTCAAATATGGACATGGCATAAAGTTGCATAATATTCTCTTGGCGGAAGCCGGTCATCCTGTGCCTGATGAGAACAGCTACTCAGCCGCAAAAAAAACGTTGGAAATAGTTCAAAAATGCACTCATAAAGATTTAATTATTTGTTTAATGTCAGGAGGCGCTTCATCAATTTGGGCTTTGCCGTATGCTAAGATACCATTTACAGACAAGCAAAGATGTTATGAAGTCCTTCTGGGAAGCGGCGCAGATATTCATGAGATTAATACTGTCCGTAAGCATATTTCCCGAATTAAAGGCGGCCGTTTGGCGCAGGCGGCGCATTCAGCCAGGCTTATCACGTTGGCAATTTCTGATGTTATTGGCGATGATTTTTCCTCTATCGGATCCGGACCCAGTACAGGCGATCCGACAACTTTTAAAGATGCAATGGATGTATTCACAAAGTATAATTTAACTCAGAAAATTCCGAAGTCAATATTTGAGCATACTATTGCCGGCTTAAAAGGAGAAATTAAAGAAACGCCCAAACCAAATGACCGTATATTCAGAGGCAATATTGAATGTATAATCGCCTCTAACAAACAGTTCCTTGAGATAGCCAAGCAAACCGGAGAAAACCTGGGTTATAATGCTAAAATTGTATCCAACGAATTATCAGGGGAAGCAAGCGAGGTTGGCAAACAAATAATTGAAAATGCCCGCAAAATTAGAATAGCTAAAAAATCCGGCTATAAACCCACAATGCTGCTTTTTGGCGGCGAAACGACCGTTACTCTCAAAGGCGATGGCAAAGGTGGGCGAAATCAGGAATTGACATTATCAGCAGCTCTGGAGATGACCGACCTTAAGGATGTGGTGATTGCCTCAATGGGCACAGACGGCACTGATGGACCAACTGACGCTGCCGGCGCTTTTGCTGATACAACAACCATTGCAAGAGGCAATGATATACGGCTTAATGCTAAGGAATTTTTAGACCGTAATAATAGCTATGGATACTTTGACCGCTTGGGAGATCTTATTAAAACAGGTCCTACCGGAACAAATGTCATGGATATTCAAGCAGTTATAATATATTAAAAAGGACAAATATTATGAGTGATTTTTTCCAGAGCGGCGTCATCGCAACTTTTCACAGGTTAAAAGAGCAGAACCCGGAAACGTTGGAAGCTGATATTATTGAGTTCTCTCAAAACAAGGGAATCACCTTAGTTTTGCCGTCCCTTTTCTCCGAATTATATGGTCCCGGATTAAAAACCATTACAGAGGAATTAAAAAAAGTAAAATATCTGCAGGAAATTGTTGTAACGTTAGGACCTACAACCAATGAGCAATTTCCTGTAATAAAAGAACATTTTGCTCAGCTGCCCCAAAAAGTTAGCATGATATGGAATAGCGGTTCGAGAATTGAAGCCCTTTATGATGAGTTGACTAAACATAATTTGAACCCCGGACCGGATGGCAAAGGGCGCAGCGCCTGGTTAGCATATGGATACATACTTGCCAAACGAGACAGCCGAGTTATCGCCCTTCACGATTGTGATATTATAACTTATACGAGAAGCATGCTGGATTGGCTTGTTTATCCGGTGGTTTCCGATAAATCCAACTACGAATTCTGTAAAGGATATTACCCCCGAATAACCGATAAGATGCATGGCCGGGCTACCAGGCTTTTTGTAACGCCTTTAATACGGGCGCTGATGAAAGTAGTGGGATACAAAGACATCCTGCGTTATTTCAACAGCTTCAGATATATCCTGGCAGGCGAATTTTCAATGACCACCGAACTGGCAAGCATCAACCGAATTCCTGCCGACTGGGGACTTGAGGTTGGAGTATTAGCAGAGATTTACCGCAACAGCTCGCTTCAAAGAATATGTCAGTCGGAATTATGCGACAATTACGAGCATAAACATCAAGATTTATCTGCCGATGATAAAAATAAAGGCTTGAATAAAATGGCTATAGATATCGCTAAATCATTTTTCAGAACCTTAGCCGCCGAAGGTGTAGTATACAATACCGGATTTTTTAAATCGCTTCAGACAGCTTACCAAAAAGAGGCTGAGGATTTTATTACACGGTATCGGGGCGATGCAATGATAAATGGTCTTCAATATGATCAACATGAGGAAGAGTTCGCTGTTGAGGTTTTTACAAATGCCATAAAAACTGCCGCTGAAATTATCATCAAAGACCCGCTTGGCCCGCCGCTGATTCCAAATTGGACCAGAGTATTTTCAGCAATACCCGACTTCGATCAAAAACTATTGGATGCGGTAGGATTAGATAACCAATAATAGGGGGTTGATATGAAATATTTTACATCGCTGCGGCCTTATATATTCAAAAGAATTGAATTAATTGAAAAAGCTGATATACTGGTTGGCATACCAGCCTATAACAATGAGAGCACCATTGCTCATGTTATTGAAATGGTTTCAGAGGGACTTCGCAAACACTACAGGGATTACAAAGCCGTAATAATGATTTCCGACGGCGGTTCGACTGATGATACGCGCGATGTTGCGGATGCTGCTCTTATTAATCCCTGGCAGGAAAAATTAATTAATATTTACCGCGGGCCGGCTGGTAAGGGAACCGCCTTACGAGCGATATTCGAATCTGCCAGCAGATTATCTGTTAAAGCCTGTATGGTTGTCGATTCAGACCTAAAAAGCATAACCCACGATTGGGTAAAATATTTACTCGAACCGGTTATTAACTATAATTTCGATTTTGTTGCGCCTATCTACTGCCGTTACAAATATGACGGCACTATCACAAATAACGTGGTTTATTCTCTTACCCGCGCCTTGTATGGCAAAAGAATTCGCCAACCCATCGGCGGCGATTTCGCTTTTTCGAAAAAGAGCGCCGATTTCTATATGAAACAGGATGTCTGGGAAACCGATATCGCTAAATTTGGCATCGACATCTGGATGACTACCAGCGCCTTAGTAAATGGTTTTAAAACCTGCCAATCGCACCTCGGGGTCAAGATACATGACGCTAAAGATCCGGCAGTGCATCTTGCTCCGATGTATCGTCAGGTTGTAACAACGCTGTTTGTCCTTATGGATCAGTACCAGGATTATTGGAAAAATATCAAAGGTTCTGAGGCGACAATGATTTTTGGCGATGATCCGGGTATCGAACCCGACCCGATAGATGTTGATTTGAAACAGTTGATTCGCAAGTTCAAGTTCGGTTATCGATATTTTGGAGTTCTCTGGGAAAAAATATTTTCTGAGGAAATTTATGGCGAAATCCAAAAAGCCTCGAAGCTTTCCACGGCTGATTTCTCCTTTAGTATTGAAATATGGGCTAAAATACTATATGAAGTTGCAGCTACATTTCACAAATGGCAGCACAACAGATATAAATTAGTTGAATTGACGACTCCGTTATATTATGCAAGAGTCGCCTCGTTTATCAACAAGACTAAGGATTTGAGTTCATCCGAAGCTGAACATATAGTTGAAGAAGACGCTTTGATATGTGAAAAATTAAAGCCTGTGCTGCTCAATATATGGGATAAGCCATTAGCTAACAATTACGATATGGACCCCGAGCTTGATGAAATCTAACAACAGGTCAGTCCGCCTCAGGCGAATTACTCCTGCCTTTTTACTGCTTCACATGATTCTATATTTTACTCTGGAATCTCATAGGGACTACAGCGAATATCTACATAGCAAAATCCGGTTTTTGCTCTTTCCTTTTGCTCGTCAATCCAGTCATCCAAGCCAATTTCTTTTAATCGTTTTCCATCCGCGATAAGGTTGACATATCCTTTGGCAAGCCCATCGATTTTTTTACAGGGAAATTCATCACAGAAAGCGCAAACCTCAATATTTTTCTCTTTAGCGCATTTTCTTATTCCGCAAAAAGGCGGTCCGCCTCCCTGACGGCATCCCGGACATATATTATCAGAATTATTAAGTTTTTCCAGAACGCTCATGAATTCCTTAGCTTTAGGATCGATAAATTCCCCCCAGTATTCAAAGCCCTCGTTTTTTAGCGTTTCATATAATGCTTTCGCCTGTTTAGGAATTCGGCCGCGGGATGAGCATAACCCGCAGTATAGTCCGCAATAAGTAGCATATTTTAAATCCGGCACAATATCCTCCTTGACATGCTTATAATTAATCTTATTGCGACTCATTATTTTATTTTCGATAAATGGTCAAGGGAAAAATCATTGCATAAATAATAATATATTAGCTATATTTGATGAAGCCATATCAGTAGGTCGAGTTCCGAACGGAGCGAGAAACCCGACATCTTAACTTTGACAATCAGTATATAAAAAAAAGGGGCGCCCAATCGGACACCCCTACACAAACTTAATCTTTTACTAATTTCCTACACAAACAATGGCGCAAGCACCAATGATACAATCGCCATCAGCTTGATAAGGATGTTCATCGACGGGCCGGAGGTGTCTTTGAACGGGTCGCCGACTGTATCGCCGACTACCGCAGCTTTGTGAGCATCACTGCCCTTGCCGCCATACGCGCCAGCCTCGATGAGTTTTTTGGCATTATCCCAAGCGCCGCCGCCGTTTGACATCATAAGAGCCATTAACACGCCGGTAAGAGTAGCGCCGCCGAGAAGACCGCCTAAAGCTTCCTTGCCAAGAATAAAGCCAACAAGAATCGGAACAACAATCACTAAAAGCCCGGGCGCAACCATTTGCCGAAGAGCGCCTACGGTAGCAATATCAACACAACGTTTGCTGTCAGGTTTGGCTTTCCCTTCCATCAAACCGGGGATTTCTTTAAACTGACGGCGAACTTCCTGTACCATTTTAAATGCCGCTTTGCCGACAGCGCCCATAGTAAGCGAAGCAACCAAGAACGGCAATATACCGCCTATAAACATGCCAACAATAACAGTAACATTCATTAAATCAATAGCTTTAAGATGAACGGCGGAACTGTAGGCAGAGAACAACGCCAAAGCTGTTAAAGCGGCAGAACCGATTGCGAAACCTTTACCAATAGCGGCAGTTGTATTTCCCAAAGAGTCAAGATGATCAGTGATTTTTCTGACATCTTTTCCTAATCCGGCCATCTCGGTAATACCGCCGGCATTATCAGCAACCGGACCATAAGCATCGACTGCCATAGTAACACCGATTGTACCAAGCATGCCAACTGCGGCAATACCAATACCATATAACCCGGCGAAATAATAAGCAAAATAGACTGCCATAGAAATTACAAGCACCGGCAAAGCAACGGATTGCATGCCAACCTCTAAACCGGCAATAATAGTAGTAGCCGGTCCAGTTTTGGCGGATTCGGCAATTTTGCGAACCGGAGCCGCGGCTGTGTAATATTCTGTCAGTAGTCCTAAAATTATTCCGGCGACATTTCCTATAAGAACCGCCCAAAAGACGCTTATCACAACTTCTGAATTGGCAATCAAGAAATATGTAGCCACAAGCATAACTACAGAGCCAACATAAGTTACAATCCTTAATACCGCCGCTGGATTCAATTTTGAAAATATGTTCACAGAAAGTATTCCAAGCATCGAGGCAACAATTCCAACTGTAACAATTAGCAGCGGCAAGCTCATATAGTCCATTCTATAATCCGGTATATTTCCCCACATTGATGTAGCCGCTATGGTTATCGCCGCAATAATTGAACCAACATAAGATTCAAATAAGTCGGCTCCCATTCCGGCTGTGTCGCCAACATTATCGCCAACATTATCAGCAATAACAGCTGGGTTGCGAGGGTCATCTTCAGGAATACCAGCCTCAACTTTGCCTACCAAATCAGCGCCAACATCAGCAGCTTTTGTGAAAATACCGCCGCCGACACGAGCAAATAAAGCTATCGATGATGCGCCCATAGCAAACCCGGTTACATTTACAAAAGCATCGGGTGAATTAAAAAAGTAAAAATATATGCCTACTCCAACCAATCCTAAGCTGGCAACAGACATGCCCATTACAGCGCCGCCCGAGAAAGCGATTTTTAAAGCAGCTGGTTCGCCTGAATCTTTGGCAGCTGCGGCAGTTCTAACATTCGCCCGAGTAGCGGCTTGCATTCCAAATACGCCGGCTATCATTGAACAGAAAGCGCCGCTAATAAAACAAATAGCGGTAAGAATTCCAATTTTCCAGGCTAACAACGCAAAAACCACCACTATAAAGATAGCCAGAATAGAGTATTCCCGCTTGAGAAATACCATAGCGCCGTCATGAATAACATCCGCTAACTCTACCATCTGTTTTGTTCCTGGCGATTTCCGTTTAATTGACAGAAACAGAAAAAAAGCAAACAGAAGACCAATTGCACCCAGCAAAACAGCAAGAAGACCGGTGTCCATTAAAACTCCTCTCTTAAAAGATTCAACAACTCATTAGTTATTTTTTTCACATTCTCACAATCAAATCATTTCGCAAATTTAGGATTATAATAAAAATAGTCAAGTAAAATATCATCGGGAATTCCCAGAAATTATGATGATAAATTTAATATTGCTGAGCAAAGTATAATAATTTAAGTATAACAACAAAAAAATGAACCGATTAATACACTTTAAACATAAAAAAATAGAAATATTGCCTTATAGTTATTGGTTGCGTAATCGATTTAAACTCTATTATATGCTGTAAAATAGATGTATAATCTACTCATGAATGCAGCTGTTTTCAAATATAAAAGAGAAATATCATCGCCGGTTAAGGCTGTGCTTTACAGCAGCTTCAATATCGACAATAACCGCTTAGCCGTGATTCTCAATTCCCGTCAGTCGAAAACCCCAGCCGGTAATGATACCTGGATTGTGAATTCTATTAAAGCGGTACAGAATGCTATTGAAAACAATCTTATTCTCATTACCGGCTATGGCATGAATACATGGGAGCTAATCTGCAGCGCCGGCGGCGATTATAACGGTTACCAGATTATTATCTGTCCGATTAACTCGAAAAATGATATCGACTTAATCATAAATAATACTCTCGTTGATTTTGACCTCAATCGGGATAAAACCGGCTGGCTGTTTTTTAAAGCTGTTTCACCTTCCAAATCTCCCAAAGCAAGCTGGCCAATCAGGGATAAACTGGCTTTAAGCCTTGCCAATGTTATCATACCTGTTAGTATCAGACCGAGCGGCAATTTGCTAAATCTTATAAATCAATACAGCAAAGATAATACTAAGACCATCATGGAGAATTACAGGATTCCCTATTTAAAAAGCAAAAGAATCCCAAATATTATGCCTATGGATGTCGGCGATAATCTTAAAAATATACTCTGGAACTACATCACCCACTGGACCAGAACCTGTAATGGTCCCTGGCCATTTGAATCCAGAAAAGAATATTATCAAAGGCTTATTTGTTCCAATGAGTGCTATCCTAACACAGCCTTCAATACATTAAAAAGTATCCTGCTTGAGAAAAAAATATATGCTTCATCAACACATCACAGGAAAGGAATTAATGCGGCGGCTTTTACCAGTCTTCCCCCCAAGGACGTACTATCATTTATGCACTGGCGACGACGGTATGTTCGCTGGAATTTCGAACCGTATGGCATTGCTATTGCGCGAGAAACCGCTATTCGAACAGGAATAAAACCGGTTATTTACGGAAAACCGGCATTATTTGACAGATTAACTGAAAATGATAAACCATATTTCCAAAGCGAGGGCGTTGATGGCGGCAATTGGCGCGAGGAGGGCGAGTGGCGATATATCGGTGATTTTACTCTGGCTGATATTAAGCCTGATGATATGATAATCATAGTAAAAAAACCGGCAGAAATTGAATTATTACAGGAGATTACCGAATCAAAGGTTGTTTCGTTTATATAATTCGGGCTTGCTGAATAATAAGGAACTGATTGCTAAACGCCGCTTGGTAACTGTATTTATCTTAGCTGATGGTTTTTTGTTGGAAAAGTCATTGCGAGGAGTCCGCCAATGGCGGGCGACGCGGCAATCTGCAGCTTGTTTAGTACCATATAAACAGATTGCTTCACTTCGTTCGCAATGACTGCTATTAGAGTTTTTCAACAAGCCCTAATGGGAATGTTTACTCTGGCTGCCAAACGGCGCTTGGTAGCCAGAGAAAAATATTACCATACGGTATGTGCAATCTTTTTTGCTTATTTATTAGAAAATCCGGATATTCTTCCTGAATCATTTCGTTAATGTTTTTCCCATATATTTCTGATGAAGCGCCCAAGTCTTTCAGGTTTTCCCGCATATATTGATTTAGCATTTTCTGTTGTTCTTTGGTTTTTTGCCTTTGCGCCTCGATTTTAAGTATAACCTTATCATAACCCTTATCAGCAATATAACTCATGACCCCAAGAAGTATGACAAAGGTAACCATCGAAGCAACAACGATTCGAATATTCATTATATCATCCTCCCTGAATTTTATATTAAATATCACTGCTGTCCGGCCTTTTATCCGCCTTAGGCAGATGCTATAGTGATGTCATTCCCACACTGCCCGCGTCATTCCCAATACTGCCTACGTCATTCCCAACTTGATTGGGAATCCAGAGATTGGTCATGCCGATACCTCCTGCCTGCCGGCGCCCGCCTGTCTGCGGACACGGGGCACGGTATTTTTGTTATCCACTATTGGTTTAAAAAACAGCCCCGTTCGCCACCGGCGGATTTCTGGATTCCCCCGCCGCGGCGGGGGAATGACGTAAATGGATAATCATCGAACCAAAATCGATTTCTGAAATTTTATTCCTCCTGTCGGCGGACAGGCATGAAATATTATGCAAAGCAAAAAGTAGAATG
>JAGGSN010000050.1 GCA_021159005.1 Candidatus Zixiibacteriota bacterium
TTCCAAGCGGCAATATATTGTCATCGACCGCTATGCCTGTTGGCGTGCGGGTGATTGTCCAAACGGAATGGCCGGCTAGATATATCCGGCTTGTATCAGTCGGATCAAATATCGGATAACCCGAAGAAAAGCTGTTCTCCATACCCTCGTTGAAATCATCCCAATGCAAACCGCCATTATTAGAAATAAAAATGCCTTTACCTTGAACGCATACAAATATGTTATCAGGGTTATAGGGATTTATCATTATGCCGGACATAGAAACATAATCCACATCAAGCGGAAGATTGGCATTGATATCGATCCACCTGTTGCCGCCATCAGTTGTCTTTAATATCCCAAGAGTATCAAAGGTTATATATGCCGTATAAGGGTCGAAAGAATCGCAGGCAATATAATGAGCTATTATTCCGCCATCTATTGTGGATATAGGCTCCCAGGTTAAACCGCAATCAATCGATTTGTATAACCGTTGGTCGGAATACCCCCTCTTTTCACCGAGATATATGTAATTATTGTTGGCAGGACTTGCAGCTATTGTATTAAAATAACCACAAGTCGGAAGACCATCCTCGCATAAAGTCCAGCTTTCGCCGAAGTCGTCCGAACGATAAAGGCCATTGTTCGAAGTCAGAAAAAGGCGGCGATTTTCATTATTTCGCATCACTGCTATTATCTCATCATAATAAATATCAGGAGGTAGACCATTGTTAAAAAACTCCCAATTGCGCCCTCCGTCAGTTGACCTGTATATACCGCCCTGACCTTCGCCGCCATATGGATATAAGCCAACATATATGTAATCGGGATCAATTGGATCAATCTGAATCGATCTCGTTACCTTTTCACAAGTCGGATAGCAAAGCTCTACATGCTCCCAGCTTAAAGCACCGTCAACCGAACGATAAAAGCCGTTTCTGGCAGTCACATAAACAGAATCGGGATATCTTTGATTAACCGCAATATCGGTACATGATGTTAGTTTGATGTTAAAACTAATCTTCTCCCAATGATCACCATTATCTAAAGATCGATAGATGCCGCCATAATAAGTCCCCAAGTAAATAATACCGGATAGAGAATCAATTGTCATTGTTTTTATACCGCGAACTTCTAACCCTTCGTTGATATCCTCCCAATTGTCGCCGCCATCTGTTGAGCGAAATACACCTTTTTCTGAGGAGCATATATAAACAGTATTATGATTAATTGGCGACAGCGCAATCGATAAAATATAAGCATTATCCAATAGCGCTAGCGGAGTGATGCCATGCCAATTGATACCTCCATTTGTCGTTTTAGCTATACATTGACCTACACGGTCATTCCGGTTAAGTCCAGAAACATATATCGTTTGAGGTTCTATTGGATCTACAGCAATATCCTGTAATGAGATGGTTGAATCAAGGTCATTATGGATGCAAAACCAAGTATCGCCTAAGTCTTCGCTTTTGTGAACCGAGCGACCATCGCTGCTTCCTATTACGAGATAAATATTATCGGTGTTTTGCCGGTCAACATCAAAAGCCTCCGGTGATGCCATGGGCGGCAAATCAAGGCAAGTCCATGTTGCTCCGCCATCTGTAGATTTGTAGCCCGTTCCAAACTTGCCCGTAAATAAGATAGAAGGATTATCAGGATGAATTAAGATATCGCGATATTCATTGTAAGTGTATCCCTCAATATAAATCCGTGTCCAGCTTAAGCCGCCATCGATACTTTTAAAGAAGCCTTGGGCTGTTCCGGCAAACATGGTATCCGGTCCGTTAGGATGAATCCTTAGCACGCGCATATTAGAATAAAGCGAATCGGTTTCAATCCAATTCCATATCGCCCCGCCGTCGGTTGATTCATATATGCCATTTTCTATTGTACCAATTAGTAGGTGCTGATTATCAAAAGGATGTATGGCAATGGTTGCCACTCTGGCGCCATACGGTCCGTTAGTTGACCAGCGGTTTTCATCAGCGCTTAGTACAACTGTTAATAATAGTATATAAAGAAATATCATTTTAAATAACCATGATTTTATCATCTTCTACTGCTCCTAAAAACTCCCCCCGTTAAGTACGGGGGGATAATCTTTGTTTGCTATTGCGATGGTTTGCTTAAGTACTCCGCTTCAATTTTCATAAAACCAAAGTGGTCGGTTCCATTACCACCTGTTTGGTCAATTTGCAGGTAGTCATTTCCTTGCCCTGTATAACCAGATCCAGTAATAGTATAATAACCTTCTTCAGGATAATTTCTTGAATCAACTACTACATCTATACCTTCTACAACAGAGAAGGTAATTACTGAATAATCGTGAGCTTGACTATCATCAATACTAAACTTTACTGTATAATTAACCCAATATCCGCTAGGCTGATAATATCCAGACAAAATCGGAAGCCCTCCTTGCCCATATATCGATAAACTCATATTAGTTTTAGTACCCAGAAAAACCCCTTGGCTTTGCGCCGGCGTTTGAATAATACAAACAAATGCAAAAACCAAAATTATGACAAGAGATTTATTAAACATTTTTCCATCCTTTTAATTAATAATTTATAACTTATTTCAAGTTTCGATGTTAGATTAATATTATTAACTATCGGCGGTGCGCGCGAACATTGGGGGGTAACTCGTTGTTCTATAGCAAGATAAGATGTCGGCTATTGTTTTTGCGCTATTGTTGCTGTTGATATTACTACAATATCTGTTCATCATATTATATCTTCAAGATAAAGATTAGTATTTATAGCTTAAAAGTAATATTTTTCGTTTATATGTCAAGAAAATTCTTGATGAATAATCACATCTTTAAACTTTTTCAATTTTTTCTCTTGACAACACATATCAACATTTATACATTACTTGCAACAATTTTAGCACTCATCGAGTTAGAGTGCTAACAAAGGAGCCCAAGATTAGGCTCTTAAAGAAGTTACCAATAACAAAACACCTTAATTGGAGGAGTTAGATGAATATTAAACCGCTTGCTGACCGTGTGGTGGTTAAACCTCTCGAAGAAGCAGAGGTCAAAAAGGGCAGTATCATTATTCCCGATACCGCCAAAGAACGTCCGATGCAGGGCGAAATTATGGAAGCCGGTTCCGGCCGGGTTGAGGATGGCAAAGCCGTACCTATGGAAGTCAAGAAAGGCGATAAAATTCTTTATGGCAAATATTCCGGTACGGAAATAACAATTGATGATGTCGAATACCTGATTATGCGCGAGTCCGATATTCTCGCCATTGTTAAATAGGAGTAAATGATTATGGCAAAGATGATAGAATTTGAAAGTGCCGCCCGCGAAAAACTTAAACGCGGTGTTGACCAACTTGCTAATACGGTTAAGGTTACGCTCGGACCCAAGGGCCGCAATGTAGTAATCGACCAAAAGTTTGGCTCGCCAACTATAACTAAAGATGGCGTTACAGTCGCCAAGGAAATCAGCCTTGAAGACCCATATGAAAATATGGGCGCCCAGATGGTTAAAGAAGTCGCTTCCAAGACCTCTGATATTGCCGGTGACGGCACAACCACTGCTACAATATTAGCTCAAGCTATTTATCGCGAAGGTTTAAAAAATGTTACCGCCGGCGCCAACCCGATGAGTTTGAAACGCGGTGTCGATAAAGCTGTGGCTGTTGTTGTTGAGGCTATTAAAAAGCAGTCCAAGGATGTCGAAGGCAAGAATGAGATTGCTCAAGTCGGTTCAGTATCGGCTAACAACGATATTACAATCGGCAATCTTATCGCTGATGCGATGGAAAAAGTCGGCAAGGATGGCGTAATCACTGTCGAGGAAGCCAAGTCCACTGAAACATCGCTTGAAGTAGTCGAAGGCATGCAGTTCGACCGCGGTTATCTCTCCCCTTACTTTATCACGGATGCTGACAACATGGAAGCGGTTATGGAAGATCCTTTGGTTCTTATCTATGACAAGAAAATCTCCGTGATGAAAGACCTTCTGCCGATTCTCGAGAAAGTTGCCCAAATGGGCAAGCCGATGATGATTATCGCCGAGGATATTGAAGGTGAAGCTTTAGCTACTTTAGTAGTTAATAAGCTCCGCGGCACCTTGAAAATCTGTGCCGTTAAGGCTCCCGGTTTTGGCGACCGCAGAAAGGCTATGCTTGAAGATATCGCTACTTTGACAGGCGGCAAGGTTATCTCCGAAGAACTCGGATTCAAACTCGAAAACGCCGTAGCCTCTGACCTTGGCAAAGCCAAACGCATCGTTGTTGATAAAGACAACACCACTATCGTTGAGGGCGGTGGTTCTACTGAGGATATTAAAGGCCGCATTAACAGCATACGCAAACAAATCGATGCCTCAACCTCTGATTACGACTCCGAAAAACTTCAGGAACGTCTAGCTAAGCTGGCTGGCGGCGTGGCGGTTATCAATGTTGGCTCGGCTACCGAAACCGAAATGAAAGAAAAGAAAGCCCGCGTCGAGGATGCTTTGCATGCTACCAGAGCGGCTGTCGAGGAAGGCATTGTGCCCGGCGGCGGAATTGTGCTTCTGCGCTCTATGGCTTCTCTTGATAATATTAAACTGGACGGCGATGAGAAAGTCGGCGCTATGATTATTAAAAAGGCGCTCGAAGAACCAATTCGTCAGATTACCAAAAACTCCGGTGTTGAAGGCTCGATTATTATAAATAAAGTACTCAATGAAACCGGCAACTATGGCTACAACGCTGAAACCGATGAGTATGGCGACATGTTGAAATTCGGCGTTCTCGACCCGACAAAGGTTACTCGTTCGGCTTTGGAAAATGCCGCTTCTATTGCCGGTTTGCTGCTTACGACTGAGGCTATCATTACCGATAAGCCTGAGAAGGAAAAATCTATGCCATCTATGCCTGGCGGCGGCATGCCTGATATGGGCGGTATGGGCGGAATGTATTAAGCGATTTATTCGCAAGTTTGCAAATGTGCTGTCAGAAGTAACTTCTGACAGCACATGCATGGGCGAAATGTATTAATCCGCTTGTTCGCAAATATTCTCTGGTTACCAAGCGGCGCTTGGTAATCAGAGCTAATAAAAAAAGCCCGACACTTGCCGGGCTTTATTTATTAAGTTATAAATAATGTTAAATGCTAATCAGATATTGCATACCTCGAAAAATGATCTATATCAAACGTGACAATCCCATTCACTACCTTATCCGAATCCTCTACTTCCCAACTCAATGATGCCGGATTGTACCAATACATATCTTCATTGTAATTGGTGTTTTCTAAAGTCTGTTTTAATGTTATCGGTTTTTCAAAAACAAGTCCTGAAGGAGAACATGTATAATAATACACGATGCCATCAGGAGTTTGCCATTTTTCTCCTAAGATTATAATATCTTTATCATCATCATCAATCGCATCCTCAGGAACAATAAACTTAATCGTTTTTCTATCTAATGACAAAGTCATTTCAAAACCATCATCATCAAATTCATGACTAACAGCTGCAGAGTCAATTAGATACGTTTCGGGGTCGCCTTTTGCCAGCAAACGATGGTCTAAGGGATTAAGATTCTTGACAGCATCCACCGCATTAATTGCGTTTAAATCGCTGTTTTCATCATCGCTTGATAAGGGCGAATTGTTCGAACAACCGCTAAAGGCTATTAGCCCTGCCATGGCGATTAAAAGCGCAGCAAATAAAAAACCGTTTACTTTGTTAACCATTAATATCTCCTTATTATCTGAGGTTTGTTATTTCATTTCTGGCGATTATATAATCAATAAACAGACCTAATTGTTTAAATTTCATGCAGTAATTCGTAACTTATTGATATGAATACCGATATATTTTGAATGTAAAATCAGAATATGAAATTTCCGGTAAAAATTATGGGAATATTCCTATAAATATTGAGGGAATCCAATCATTTCTTTTTTGTAGGTCGGGATGTAATCGCAACATGTAAAAGCGTCCGGCAGCTGTCGCATCACCCTCTTATTACCAAGCGGCGCTTGGCAACAAGAACTAAATTGCTACTATGTCAGCCAATAGAACAAGAACTAAAAATTGTGTTTGGCAATAAGAGCTAAAAATGTAGCTGGTGTACGTCCTCGTGCACCAGCGTTGCTTTTTTTATGCGTTGCCCTCAGGATGTCGTCCCGCTTGAGACGTGACTTCCATACTGAGGAATGTAATTTTTTATGCGTCAGGATGGAGTCCGCCAGGGCGGACGACATCCTGACGCTGTTTAAAGTTTCCGTTTCCAGCGCGTGCCAGCGGCTGAATCCTCAAGGATTATTCCCATTTCATCAAGCTGGTTTCTAATCCGGTCTGCCTCGGCGAAATCCTTATCTTTTCTGGCCTGTATCCGCTTTTCTATAAGCTCCTCAATTTCGGAATCCAAAGCCTCTTCTTTCACATAGATAACACCCAGCACCGAATCGAATTTTTTCAGGGCATCTTCAATAATTTCAGCATCCGACTTAGACAAAGGATTTTTCTCTTTGGCGATATTTATCTCTTTGACAAAATCGAAAACAGCCGCTAACGCCGGCGATATATTCAAATCATCATCAAGGGATGTTTCAAATTTATTTAGCGCTTTTTCGGTTATTGCCTTAATTTCGGCATTCTGGCCATCACCGCTGGAGATTTTTACCGCATCCCGAAAATCGCGCAGGCGGGTAATAGCGTTTTTAGCCGCTTCGAGAGCCTCGAAAGTAAAGTTCAACTGCTGACGGTAATGCGTTGCCAAAAGCAGGTATCTTATCGCCAAAGGATTATTACCTTTATCGATAATGTCCTGAACAGTATAATAATTACCTTCGGATTTAGCCATCTTTTTGCCTTCGACAATAAGGTATTCGCAATGAAGCCAGTATTTGACAAACTTTTTACCGGTAGCGCCTTCAGATTGAGCGATTTCATTTTCATGATGCGGGAACATATTATCGACGCCGCCGGTGTGAATATCGAAACTTTCGCCGAGATATTTCATGCTCATCGCCGAGCATTCGATGTGCCAGCCGGGTCGGCCTTTGCCGAGTTCGGTTTCCCAATACACATCGCCATCCTCGACAGACCAGCCTTTCCAGAGCGCAAAATCCGAGGCGGTTTCTTTTTCGTACTCATCCGAATCAACCCGCGCGCCATCTTTAAGCTGATCTAATTTCATGTGTGACAGCGAGCCGTATTGGGGAAAAGTCGAAATCCGGTAATAAATCGATGAACCCGATTTATAGGCATGGCCATTTTCCAGAAGCTTATTAGTCATGGCAACCATCTCATCGACATGCTTGGTAGCTTCCGGGTAATGTTCTGCCCGATTGATATTCAAGCGGTCGATATCCTGAAAGAATAAGTCTTTGAACTTCCTCGTATGTTCATCAAGCGATATTTTTAGAGCCTGCGAATCGCGAATTGTTTTATCATCCACATCGGTGAGATTCATTACCTGAGTTACTTTATAGCCCTTGAAAATCAAAAAGCGTTTGAGCAAGTCTTCAAAAATATAGGCTCTGAAATTACCTATATGAGCGGGCGCATAAACAGTCGGACCGCAGGTGTACATCCCAACATAATCGGGTTTGATCGATTTGAATTCCTCTTTACGGCGCGTGAATGTATTATAAAATACTGCTGTCATATTACCTCTTGGCAAGCTGCTTAACAGTTTTTGAATCTAATTTCTTGATAACAGCGACTAATAATTTGACTAAATTATCGAAGTCATCGCGATGAATGATGCTGGTGTGGCTGTGGATATAGCGAGTAGCCACGCCCATATAAATACACGGCACGCCCGAGCGAGATAGATGAATCCTGCCGCCATCGGTGCCGCCTCTGCCCAAAGCCGCCAGATGGTAGGGAATCTTTTCATTTTCGGCCGTATCAATCACTAAATCGCGAAGCCTTCTATGAGGAATCATACTGCCGTCGTAAACGGTTATGGACGGTCCTGAGCCGAGTTTAGCGGAAGTGCTTTTGCTAGCGTCAGGCCCATCGGCGGCTAATGATACATCGACAACAAATGCAACATCAGGCTCGACAGCCCAAGCGGCTGTGCCGGCGCCTCTAAGACCTACCTCTTCCTGAGCAGTGCCTACACCATAGACGCTATTGGGATGCGCCCTGCCTTTTAATTTGTTGATGACTTCAACTGCGGCGGCTACTCCGATACGGTTATCGAACGCTTTGTTCAGATACATTTTCGGGTCGTGCATGACCGTAAACTTAGCATCGGGAACAATCGGGTCGCCGGGACGGATGCCCATTTTCTTGATATTCGTTTTCTCGTTAACGCCAACATCGATATACATATCATCCAAATCGAGCACTTTCTTGCGCTCATCATCTTTGAGCAAGTGAGGCGGTTTAGAGCCTATTACTCCGATAATATCGCCTTTTGATGCTTTAACTATCACTCTTTGAGCTAAGGCGACATGTCCCCACCAACCGCCAAGCGGCAGAAATTTGATATAGCCGGCATCGGTGATTTCCTTAACCATAAAACCGACCTCATCGAGATGACCGGCTATCATTATTCGAGGCTTATCTGATTTTCCTTTTTTACGGGCAATTACGCTGCCCAGATTATCATAAGTAATTTCATCGGCGGCTTCGAGATGGTTGACCATCACTTTGCCAATTTCATCCTCAAAACCCGATACGCCATGAGCGTCTGTTAAGTCGGCTAATAGTCTTTCAGTCTTATCCAATTTTCCTCCTATCAGAAAATTATCGTTTTCAATTCACCAAGATTTATTATTTCATAATCCGGTTTGAAATTATCGGGGTTTTCCCGCCCCTGTCGATATTTCAAGACCGCAGTAATTCCGGCATTTTGCGCGCCCCCGATATCAGCATCGAACCTGTCGCCGATAAATATCGCTTCCGATGGTTTTGCTTTCGCTTTTTCCAGCGCCATCTCGAATATTTCTCCTCCCGGTTTGCGGATACCAACACTGCTTGAGAATATCGTAAAATCGAAATATTTTAGCAACCCGAAATGTTCCATATCGCCGCGATGATATTTTTCCGGGAAAATCGAGTTTGACACTAATCCGATTGTCAAATTATGTTGGCTGATATTTTTTAAGACATCAACTGCGCCGGGGATTAAAGTAATCTGCTCGGCTACCGGTTTATGGTATATATCAACAAACCTATCGACAATGCCGTCATTGATAGCCAACCCCATTCGCTTGAATATCATGTCGCAAGCACTATAAATATGAACTTCCGAATAATTGGCGCGTTGGTCTAAGATTTCCCGGAGATACTTGTAAAAATTCGGTCCGAATGTATTAACCTCAGGAATTGCGGGAAACAGTTTCTTTAAGTATGGATGCGCGGCTTGTATGCCGTTTTTGCCGAGTTCCATCCAATCGTGATTTTCGTATTCTATGAGAGTACTGCCGAGGTCAAACAGTATCGCTTTGTATTTCAATTATCGCTCCCTGCAATTTGAATATAGCGTGTTTGGTTATGCAGCCAGCATGGAGGGCGTATCCGCCAATGGCGGACGCCCTTACGCATATTCAGCGAATATCCGAGCTGCGTTTCTTAAAATCCTCAATTGCTATCAGGCAAATTTTTTCTGCGAGCTGTGGGAAATCAATTCCCGCCGCCTTAGCCGCCTTGGGTACTAATGAATGAGATGTCATGCCTGGCAGTGTGTTAGCCTCGAGGCAGTAGACTTTGCCGCTATCGTTGAGGCGGAAATCTATACGCGCAAAACCAGCGCAATCTAACGCCTTAAAGGCTTTCAATCCCAGCTCGCTTATCAATTTCTCCTGCTTTTCCGAAAGGTTTGCCGGACAGAAATACTGCGTTCTGCCGTCGGTATATTTATGCTCGTAATCATAGAACCCGCTTTCGGGAACACACTCTGCCAGCGGCAATATCTGATTGCCGAGGATACCGACTGTAACCTCACGGCCGGGAATATATTTTTCCACGAGCAGTCTGTTATCATATTTAAAACCTTTTGCGATCGCTTCTACAATATCATCTTTTGCTTTCACTAAAGAAAGCCCCACCGATGAACCCTGACAAACAGGTTTTACTATCGCCGGGTAGCCGATGCCTGATGCAATCATCGAGTTTATTTCATCGGCTGATATTTCCTGCTCGCTTTCTAAGACAAAATACTCGGGCGTGGGAATATCGCTGGCAAGAAATATCTTCTTGCTTAGAATCTTATTCATAGCCAATGCCGATGCCATCACGCCTGAACCCGTATATGGTATTCCGGCCATCTCTAATGCCGCCTGGATTGTGCCATCCTCACCGCTGGTGCCGTGAAGGATTAAAAACACTACATCGACTTCCTGCATCTGCGGCGAGTTTATAGTCTCAAGCATCGTTCGATTTGAATAACGTTCCAACTCATCGCTTGACGGCGGTTTTTGCTCTATTTCGCTAATTGCCTTAAGTTCGTCATCGGTTAGCGTCATAATGCCGCGCGCCGGGTCAATCGGGACTACCTCATGTCCGGCAACTCTCAAAGCATCCACAACTGCGGCTCCGGAGACCAATGAGACGTCTCGTTCGAGGGAGGTGCCTCCCATAAAAACTGCAATTTTCATTTTTTTATCCCGCTTCTTTTATAAATAATAACCAACCAGACCGTTGCCGCCAGCGCGCTGGCAAGAATAAATATAATATTATACGATTTAATTACCCCCACAAGTTTCTGCCAATTTGATTTTAATAGATACATTCCCCCGATTAATATGGCATACCACAGGCAGAAACTAATCAAAGAGAAAAACGTCATCCGCGAAACCGACACATTGCCGATGCCGGCGGTTATTGCCACAAGCGACCTGATGCCCGCTAAGAACCGCGAGACAATCAGGAGAAGATTGCCCCATTTTTCAAACCATCTCTCTATCTTTTGCATGTTTTCGATTTTGAAATAGTATTTATCATATTTTTCAAAAAACGAGCGTCCCTTTTTATTGCCAAGATAATACAGTGTCATCGCTCCGGCTAAGCCGCCTATGATAACGCTGATATACAAGGGGATATACTCCAGTTCGCCTCTGCCGGCAAGAAATGCCCCGACTAACAGCATCGTATCGCTTGGCCAGGGCGGGAACACGTTTTCGATATAGGCGCTTATCGCCAGTATGATATAAATAGTTACCGCCTGTTTGGCAACTAAGTATTGTAAAATTTCCTCGAAAGCCATAGTTTTATAATATCAACATGGCATCGCCATAACTGAAAAAGCGATAGTTCAGCCGTATTGCCTCTTTGTAGGCGGCCAGCATGCGTTCTCGTCCTGCTAATGCCGATACCAATAAAAGCAGGGTAGATTTCGGCAGATGAAAATTAGTCGACAGGCAATCAACTATTTTATACTGGTAAGGCGGATAAATAAATTTGTCGGTGTATCTGCCGGATGTTGGGATTATTCTTTTTTCCGCATCATCAAACGAGCTTTCCAACGCCCGCACTGCGGTTGTGCCAACAGCAATGATTCTTCGACCCTGTTTCTTAGCATCTGTAATCATATCGGCGGTCTTTTCCGGTATGGAAAAAAATTCCTCATCCATTTTATGTTCGGCAACATCCTGAACTTTTATCGGGCGGAAAGTACCTAACCCGGGATGAAGCGTCAGGTATGCAATCTCAATACCTTTGATGGTTAGCCTATGTAATATCTCGTCGGTAAAATGGAAGCCGGCAGTTGGGGCGGCAGCTGCGCCTATGTTTTTTGCATACACTGTCTGATATGTTGACTTATCTTTTTCCTCCGGCTGACGGTCTATATAAGGCGGCAACGGTATTTCGCCATACTGCCAGATTAAATCCATCAAATCGCCGTTAGCGGAAAATTCCACTACCCTGCCGCCGGCTTGCGTTCGTTCGCCTATATAGGCTACAATTTTTTCATCCGCAATTTCCACAACCGTGCCTGGCTGAAGCCGTCGTCCCGGTCTGACTAACGCTTCCCATTTGCCGCCATCAATTTTCTTTAATAGAAATATCTCAGCCTTGCCGCCGGTGCCTTTTTTATAGCCATGCAGGCGAGCTGGAAATACTTTAGAGTTGTTTAATACGAGCAAATCGCCTTTTTGAAGGTAATCGATAATATCAGAAAAAACCTTATGCTCGAAAGCATCCTTAGCGCGGTCAATTATAAAAAGCTTTGATGAGCTTCGGTCGCTTTTGGGATAGAGAGCTATTCTTTCCTTGGGAAGACTATAATCATAATCGGAAATATCTATTTTCATTTTTAAAATACCTGACTAAATAAAAAACAGTGGTTAGGAGGATTGATATTATTAATGATGATGCCAGCGGAAACATAAGCTAAAAAGGGCACTAAGACGATTAGTATTTTACCAAAACCGGGCATACTATAACAGATGCTGCTGCAAGCCGCTTTCAGGCTTAATATTCAGATGGTTATAGGCGGATTTACTTACAACGCGTCCCCTTTTGGTACGCTGAAGGTAACCGATTTTTAAAAGGAACGGTTCTACCATTTCCTCGAGAGTATCTGATTCCTCATTAAGGGTAGCCGCTAAGGCTTCAATTCCCACCGGACCGCCTGAGTAATATTCAATAATGGTCGTGAGAAATTTCACGTCGAGGTCATCAAGGCCGGCGCTGTCTATTCCCTCCATCTCTAAAGCCAGATTAACCGATTCCAGGTCGATTTTGCCATCGCTCTTAACCTGCGAAAAGTCGCGTACGCGCCTCAATAGACGGTTGGCTATACGGGGAGTGCCTCGACTTCTATGGGACAACTCATCGCTGGCTTCCGAATCTATTTCAACGCCGAGTATTTTTGCCGAACGTATGATAATCTCGGCCAGTTCATTATCGGGATAGAAATCTATATGATGAAATATGCCAAACCGCGAACGCATAGGCGCGCTTAGAAGCCCGGCTCTGGTGGTTGCACCTATCAGTGTAAATTTCTTTAGCGGGACATTGATAACCCGGGCATAAGCTCCTTTATCTACAATAAAGTCAACCTTGAAATCCTCTAAGGCGGGATAGATAAATTCCTCGACCGCCGGCGCCAGACGGTGTATCTCATCGATGAAAAAAACATCGCCGGTACCGAGGTTGGTCAGTATTCCCATCAAATCACCGGTGCGCTGCAGCGATGGTCCCGAGCTGACTACAAGCTTGGTGCCCATCTCATTGGCGATGATATGCGCCAGCGTTGTTTTGCCAAGGCCGGGAGGCCCGTAAAATAGTATATGCTCATGCGGCTCGGCGCGCTGTTTCGATGCTTTAAGCGAGACTTTTAGCTTTTCAACTAATTGATGCTGGCCGATATAATCGCTTAGCCGTTCGGGTCGAAGCGAGATTATTGCCTGTTCATCATCATCCGAATAAACCGCTGGCGACACTACTCGTTTACGCATATTATGAACTCATTCCCTGCTGTTTGAAAATCTGCTCCAGCATTTCCTCGGCTGATTTATATGTTTTGCCGGTTGCCAGCGCTCTCTCTATCATAATTTTGGCATGCGCAGGATTATACTGAAGCTGCTGCAAAACATCCATTACCTCAGCGGCAAAATCGGGAGCTTTTAAAGGTCCCGATAACGGTTCGGCATCCTGTATGAGAGCAAACTTGGCTACTCGTCCCTTAAGCTCGGCAATAATCTTTTCGGCCATCCGCTTGCCGATGCCGGGAAGCTCAATCAGCTTTTTTGTATTTTCTGTTTCGATAGCTCTGGCGATTATGTTTATCGGCAGCACTAAAGACCTTAACGCTTTTTTGATGCCGAGACCGCTGACATTTGTAAGTATTTGAAAGAACTCCCGCTGAACCGGATCGTCAAAGCCAATCAGACGGGGGAATTGATTGCCGATAGTAGAACCCTCAATATAATAAATTGTATAAAGCTCAACCAGGCCGTCATCTGTTTTTTCCGAAAGCTTATCCAGCAAGCCTGTCGGGAGCATAATATCATAAGTCAGCCCGCTGACCTCAATATAAGCCCGGACAGAATCTACGCCGCTAAGTTTGCCTTTTATTCTGGAAATCAAATTAAACCACCTGTTAATATTTTATACTAAACCGGACTTTCCATTAAGATGATTAATATGACATAACGCCACCGCTAAAGCATCGGCCACATCCGGAGGTTCGGGAATCTCATTTAATCCAAGCTTGTTGGTAATCATTAACTGCATCTGATGTTTTGAGGCGCGTCCATTGCCGGTTAACGATTTTTTTATCATAGTTGCAGCATAGCTGATTACCGGGATTTTGACTGTGGAAGCGCATAAAAATACTGCACCTCTGGCGTGTCCCATGATGATGGCAGTTTTCGGATGACGGTAGTGGGAATACAGGTCCTCGATAATCACCGATACCGGTTTATATTCCTCAAATACTTCCTTTAAGCCCGAATAAATCTCAGACAGACGGTTTGCCATCGGCAGTTTTTTATCTGTTTGGATATAACCGGCATCTTTTAGCCGGACTAATCCATTTGACCATTCCAGCACACCATAGCCGGTGTTGCCAAGGCCGGGGTCAATCCCGACAAATATCCGGCTTTCGCTATTTGAAGACGTCTCATCATGTTTTGATGATTTTTCTATCCGGATAGCTCCTCCAACAACTTCTCATCGATATCGAAATTAGCGTAAACCTTCTGGACATCATCATGGTCGTCAAGGGCTTCAAACAGACGAATCATCTGCTCGGCATGTTTGCCCTCGATTTTAATTGTCGTTTGTGGAATCTGGGTAATTTCAGCAGTTGTCATTTCCACATTGTTTCCCTCAAGCGCTAGGCGGACTTTTTCGAGGTCTGAATAGGTGGTGTAAATTTCATAAATACCGCCATCAGAGGAAAAATCCTCAGCACCGGCATCGATAGCCCACTCCATAAGTTCATCCTCGCTGGCTTTATCTAACTCGACAGTAATGTAGCCTTTCGTGTCAAACATCCAGCCAACACAGCCGGCCTCGCCAAGATTGCCGTTGTGTTTTACGAATATATTCCGTATATCCGCAACCGTTCGGTTTTTATTGTCTGTAAGAACATTCACCAACACAGCTACGCCGCCGGGGCCATAACCCTCGTAATTGGCTTCTTCATAAGTAACGCCGGGAAGCTCGCCGGTGCCTTTCTGGATTGCCCTTTTGATATTATCCTGCGGCATATTAGCGGCTTTTGCAATGGCTACTGCAGTGCGCAGACGCGGGTTAGCTTCCTGATCGCCGCCGCCGCCGCGGGCAGCAACCGTTATTTCTTTAATAAGCTTAGTAAACGTTTTGCCGCGCTGGGCATCAAGTTTACCCTTCTTCCTTTTAATGGTTGCCCATTTGCTATGTCCGGACATATCGCCTCCATCGGTAGGTTATATTTCTTTTATTATATTTTAACAAAGTCGGGGCTGTTTAGCAAGGGGATTGTTTGGGGAGTAAAGATTTTGATTACGTCAGGAAGGGATTCCTGACGCCGTGAAAAAAGTCGGGTTTCTCCCGCCGAGGCTGTGATAAAAGTTATAAAAGCCTATATCCCATTGTGCTCGCAGGGGTATATTGCAATACGCCCCTACGCGATGCCTTTGCAAATCAATGACTTATTTACAAACAATACGTCTGATTTATTAGCAAAATGTCCGCAATGATTGCGCAATCAATCTTTTATCACAGCCTCCTCCGGTCGGAACCCGACTTGCTAATTTTCATGCTCTCCAAGCTGAATTGGCACCGGCAAGGGCGAGCGCACATGCAAATCCTGTTGGGGGAATGGTATCTCGATTTCATATTCCCTGAATTTGCGGACTATGGCGCAGTTAATTTCGGAACGCGTAATGTAATGCTGTTTAGGTTGGGCTACCCAGGCTCGTAAAACCATATCCCAAGAAGAATCGCCAAAACCGCTAAGGAGCACTTCGGGCGCAGGCGTTTTTAAAACTTCTGAATGCTCAATCGCAACTTCATGAAGCGCCCTAAGGACTAAATCCAGATCAGAGTTATACGAAACACCAACTTCGATATCAAGACGAATTTTCGGATCGCCATGCGACCAGTTGATTACTCTGGATGAGACAAACTCCGCATTGGGAACGATAATAGCGATATTATTTAAAGAGCGAATCATTGTAGATCTCATATTGATAGCGATTACATCCCCCTCTGTTTCACCTACCGATACGCGATCACCGACCTTTATTGGCCGCTCGAACAACAGTATTAGCCCGGATATAAAATTAGAGGTAATATTCTGAAGCCCAAAACCGATTCCTACCGAAAGCAATCCAAAAACTACAGCCAAGCCTCCCAAGTCAATTCCGATAAACTGGAAAGCTATCAAAGTTCCGATAACCATAACCAGATAGTGGCTAAGCCTGACAAGCGTAAATTGTATACCCTTATCCAATTCGAAGCGCGAGAGAATTCTTTGTAGTAAGGCTTTATTTAGAAATCGGGATAAAATAAAAAATGCCAATATTACAATAACAAACATTAGCAGTGATGAAACTGTTACCGGCGTTTGGTTAAGTTCGAATAGTTTGAAATGGATAATTATATTTATGGCATTAGCAATTTCGGATATTATTTGAGGAATTTCCATTTGATAACTTTATATTATCATTAAGGCATTGTCAATTAGTTTATTAGCACTGGGGGCGGCACACGTCCTCGTGTGCCCAGCTTAGACGAGTAAAAGTTTGATAATAATTCGGGTTAAGAAGCTGCTGCCAGTTTCTCAAACAGTTGATCGGCCTTGACCTTGTGCATATTAAGGCCAACTTCCTGCAGCGAAAACCCCTGCGCCAAACCAAGCAACTGGAAATAATACACAATCGGCACATCAAGCTGTTTTTTATATTTTCGCGCTCGGATAATCTGTCCCATATCAAACTCATCGAAACAAGTAGGGCATATAAGCCCCATGCAATCAGCTTCAGACCTTTGTACGGATTCGATAATATCGATAACCATATTGTCAGGAATGTTACTATTCATGCAGGCACGGCCGCAGCACAAAAGTTTTTTATCATGAGGGACCGGCTCAGCGCCGATAGCTTTAATCAAATTCTGAAGGATAGTAGGATGATCAGGGTCATCGACGCGCATAATATGAGATGGCTTAAGCAGATGACACCCATAATGAACCGCCACTTTTAGCCCCTTGAGCGGATTAACAACGGTTTCGGTGACTTTATCATAACCTAAATCATCGCGAAGCACAGTTACGGCATGACGCACATCAATTGTGCCCTTGAATTCCCTGCCGATTTTTTTGAGCCGCTTGTTGACCATTTCTCTAAGTTCCGCATTTTCTTTTAGATGAATGTTCACTTCCGAAAGCGTTGCGGTGCATCCCGAACATGTGGTAATAATATCGAGGCCGGTATCTTCGACAAGCGAGATATTGCGAGCGGCTACTGTGTACCATTCGATTTTATCGCGGGCTTGAAAATAAATCGGGTCAGGGCAGCAGGTAAAGCCATCAATATCGACAAGCTCCATCCCTATTTTAGCTGCGGTTATTCTTACCGCCGCCTCGAAATGCGGATATTTCGTTGTCATCATACAGCCGAAAAACGGAGCATATTTCATATCAATCGCCCTTTAAAATTTTATTAATCTCATCAACCGGATAACTTTTAACCGGCGCAAGACCCAATTCCTTGCGGCGTCTTTCGGTCAGTGATGTAACCTTGGTAGTGATACCATCAGTTAATACCGAATCAGAAATCTTGCCGACAAGCTCAGGAGCCTTCCCTTCATCGACACAAATATTTTTCATCGCAATAATGACATCTATGGGTCTGACCTCCTGCGGGCAGCGTTCCGAACAGGTGTAGCAGTTAGTGCAATTCCATATTTCCGAGTCGGGTCGGATAAGCTCATCCTCGAAACCGAGCAAGGCTTTTAATACTATCAATCGAGGATTAAACTCTTTTGAATACATACTGGCAGGGCAATCGGCTACACACGCTCCACATTGATAACAATAATTATGTCTATATCCCTCCGCCGTATTGTTTAGTTTTTCCCGAAATGAAAAATTTATCGTATGTTTCTTGGGGCCAGATTTTTCTTTTGGCTTATTCAAGCGACACCTCGCTATTAGGCGAATTTAACAAAAAGACAGCAAAACAAACATGAAAAACCGCAATAATTGCTAACTTCTACTTATATTTAATCATATTTGTAATCAAAGTCAACAACTTAAATCAATCACAACTGTCCAGCCTTTCAATGAATTTCATAACGGGCAGCCATAGAGAATTCGGATTATTTGCCGTTAGTAGTGTTTTTGCCTGCATCCGACTTTATCATATATGCTGTCAGAAAACTGATGCCTTCCACAATAATAAACCATATTCGCTGAATAATCGCGATTGTCAACGCTATTTCCGGAGCCAAAAACTCGCTTAGGGTCAATACCAGCATGCCTTCGCGAACGCCGATTCCGCCCGGAGCAAATAACGCTATATAGCCAACTACCCAGCATAATGGAAGTATCGTACTGAAATGAATAAAACTGATGGATTCCAACGAAATAATCGAACTAACCAACGTATAAAACGCTAAGCTGTGAAGAAGCCAGACTACTATATACATCAGGAAAAATACTAATACGTTCGAGTAAGTAAAATTAATTTCGATTGACTGCTTTTTTATAATCCTCAAGCCAAAATTTATCACCAAATCTAATATTCGCGGATGCATCATAGCCAAACACCCAATCAATAATATTATCATCAAGGGCAAATAATCCTGAAATTTTGAGGAAAAAAGGAAATAGCAAAGCCCTAAGGTTAAAGCTCCGCCTTTGCCGGCAACCTCGCTGGCGGCAATTGTTAATGTTGCCTTTTTCTTATCAATTCCATATTCGGAGATATAATAATAAAATCCGAGGATATTCCAAATCTTGCCGGGAAGGTAGCGGCCGATACTAGTTATGCTGATTATCCGGTACATCTGGAAATACTTGATGTTTACTCCGGTCAGCTTCCTGGAGATATGAGCAATTATATAAACAGAACCGCTGGTAGCAATCCACAAAAGACATATCGAAAGCAAGGCCAGTTTGATATTAAATTGCCATTGATAGTCTTTTAGAACTGCCCAGTTTGAATGCAAGTAATAAGCCATCATAAAGAGGGCTGAAACTATAAATAGAGTGTTAATGATGGTTTTAATTGCTGCGCTTTTATTTTTATCAGGCATTATTAAATAGAATTCCCTTTTCAAGTTCAATATAAGCCAACCGGCATGCTATTTCAAGGATTAATTAGAACAAGCGGAAATTGCATGTGCTATCGGGCGGGGGCACCCGACAGCACAACACTTCAATACAAAATTACAGGAGTTTCCCTAAAATCCCGTGTAAATTCCTTATAATATAATTTCACTACTGTCCGGCCTTTTTTATAGAGTTCTTAAAATAATACCCAACAATCGAAGCTTGCTTATTTCATAATCCATAGAGCAGCGGGATGTTGGGCGACTCCGATAAACATCGGCACTTCATCTTTTGTTTTGTTAAATGTTTCGAGCTAAGATTTTAGTAATTGATTTTGATTTGATGATTATCCATTTACGTCATTTTCCCGCGGCGGCGGGGGAATCCGGGAAGCTGTTCGTTAACTCAAAGGTGGATAAAAAAATACCATGCCCCGTGTCCGCAGACAGGCGGGCGCCGGC
>JAGGSN010000051.1 GCA_021159005.1 Candidatus Zixiibacteriota bacterium
GATATATCCTGAATGTCGATTCGCGGTATTCCAAGCATGCACTTAGCTTATAACTTCAGTCCTGATCTGTCAACAAAAAGGGCGCTGTCCCGAATGTCACTCGGTTAAGCAGTATAGCCAATTTCAATTAGTTTACGTTCTAATTTTCTAGGTATGTTCAATAAACGATAGTTTTTAGGACGTTGTTTAAGTTTTCTCGGTTCTATACGGAAGGGGCGATCAGGATTAATATCAAGAGCAATGTTCCGAATGAGCAGTTGATAAGCCTGCCACGGGTCTAGATGGATATACAGGCCGGACATCATTTCGGCAAACCTGTCGATTGCACCCTTAAAGCTAAGCCTTGCCATGCAGACTTTGTACTGAAGAGCGGCATCAAGCATGATAGTTCTGATCAGGTTGTAGAGCAAGATCCCGGCCCAGAGTTCCCTGCGACATGCTGACGGACATTTACTTCGAAGCATTTCGAAACCCATGGTTGTCTTGATATCCCTGAACCGGAGTTCGATATCCCACCGTCTGCGGTATAGTTCCAGAAGGTCGTCACGCGTGTATTCATCGGTGTCGAGAAGAGTAGTATATATTGTGACATTTTTGCTTCTGAATCCTTTTCGATTTATCACCGCGTGGATCACCCTGACCACGATGGATTCAGGCAGTTCATCAGAATCGATCCATTTCCCCGGTGATACAGGACGTTTCCAGTGGTACAGCCAGTCACCGTTGTCCAGTTCAACAGCATCTTCGCGCTTGAACTTCTTTGTCCCTTTTCGGAACACACAGTCAACACCCATGATTTGAAGCAGTGCGACCTCCGCATATGATCCGTACAAGGCATCTCCCAGTATTATGTCTCCTTTCTCAAGGGACCGCCAAAGCAGTCTGAACAACGGGTGTTCATAACCAGTTCCCGCAATGGTTTCCACGTCGATTATTCCTCCTGACTCAAGTCCCATCAGGACACACATGTTCATGACAGGGAATCCGCATCCCTTCTTCTGTGGCTTTGGTTGTGGATACTCAGCCTGATTGTCCGGTGTGTCAGTCAGTTCGACACTGGTACCGTCGACAACTTTGACCGGGCGGTTGCCGAACATCCATCTCTCCTTCGCGCATGTTTCCAAGGTTTCACCTGTCCGCATCGCCAGGCTCTTCAATGCTTTTTCCGTGAGCAGCGTTTTTGCTGTGCAGTATGATGATGCTGTTGGGCTTGTTGTTATAGGTAGTAATCCCTGATTGATGCCTTTGGAGACTGTACTCCTGTCCGTCAAGCCGCCTGCGATCTGAATCAGGTATAATTGGAGCAGCGGGTGTAGATGATATATCCGCTTTCGTTCACGAATACCGGAAAAAATATTCTCCACTGATTCCGGCGTTAATGATTCAACAACTGTGTAAATTTCGTTCTTTTTAATTTTGCTAATCTGATGTGTTATGTTGTAAAATGTCATTCGAACGCCTCCGAGGTAATTGTTTGAGCAAAAACTAATTATCCCTCATTGAGGCGTTTTTGTCTTGTATCTCCTATAAATACTGACCTTTTAATAGATATGATAATTTTCCAGAAGTTAAATCCGCTAGATATTGATACAACTAGCTAACCGAGTGACATTCGGGACAGCGCCCTATTTTAATAGATTTATTGAAGAGCCTTTTTTTCTTTAACCAGACTATCTGGATTCCCGCGTTCGCGGGAATGACGGAATCTTCAGTCTGACGTGTAAATCAACCATAACGCGTAAATCAATCCTGACATGTAGTTCAATCCTAACGTGTAGTTCAATCCTAACGTGTTAATCAACAGGGGCGCGGACTCTGTGCATTATGGGGCCATGCCCGACTGCTCCCGCAGCGCATCTGTCCCAGGCAATGTGTGTCCAGTCGCGTGAATCGACAACCATATACTGTTCCTTGTCGGATGTGATTCCACCCGGGAATGACTCATTTACAATTTCCGTTGTTGACCAGCTTGAACCATCTACGGATGAAGCCCAGTAAATGCTGTCTCCAACATGATATGTTACGATGATGTTGTTGCTGGAATCTGTATCGATGCTGATATATTCAGCCTCAGGTTCATTGGAGCCAGTATAGATTACTGTTCCGCCACTCCAGCTTGCACCGTTATTTGTGCTGGATTTGTAAATGATTGAGAAATCGCCTCCGCCATTCGGCTGGCTTAAATAAGCGACATGAAGATTATCATTTGTATCACTCGCGATTACAATTGAATCGAGTGTGTCGTTAGCACCTTGATCAACAAGGAAGCAACTTTCCGTTGGCGCACTCTGAGGCATCCTGGCACAGATAACATAGCGATAATCCTGTGGCGGACGATAGGGATCAATTGCTAGATCTCTCATATATACGAGAAAAAGCTGGCCTGATGAATTAATGTCAATAATACGGCTTTCACCCATTAATCGGTTATTTTGACCTGACCATGTTATGTAATCATCGAACTGATACATGGCACCAAAAGAGGGATAATGTCTTCTTACAATATGCCCAAACGCTAAGCTTGTATTGACGAAAAAGCCGTAACCGCCGATATCATCTGAATAGATGTGTGTTTGTATGCACGAAGCGATATCCCACGAATGTTCCGGCCACAAACCGGGTGAACCGGTATAGTGAAATCTTCGCCTGTGAGCGGAGGCATACACCTCATCATCACCAGGTCCAGTCCAGATGGACATGTAGTTGCCTGTTGTTGTGGCAAAGACCTCCGGAGTTGACCACTCGGTTTCATAAATAGAATAGTGGTTTTGACCATCATCACCAGACCAGACAGTAATTATTTTCCCACCCGGCATCTGGGCGATTTTCGGGATTCTGCCATCGTTGGAGTCAATCACGAAATCCTCGCTCCACTTATCGACAGTAACCTGAATTGAGTATATTTCACTGATCAGTGGCGGTGTGCCGCCGTCCGCAACTCTCAAGCCGACACGATAGATTCCAGCAGTTGTAAACTGATGTGTTTCGACATCAGTGCCCAGTCCACCCAAATCATCGGTGAAAGTAAGAGGATCGCCATCCCATACGAAATCCCATTCGTAGCTGACGATTTGGCCTTCCGGTGTTAATGGGTCATCGGGATCAGTGCTTGTTGACGTGAATTCGACAATATCGAGGAAACTGAGTTCGAGATCGGGAGTTCCAACCGGGTCAGTCACGAATGACGCAATTGGATTGCCGCCCTCAATTTCGATTTCGAATGTCATGTATGTCGCGAATTCATCAAGAGCGTACAAGCCGACAAGCGGATTTTCTGTTGGTTCAACTCGCTTGATGGCATCCATGCCGTTTAGCAGTGCCATTTCATTTAGTCCGGGTGCGTAGGAATCGAGAACCTTGACCAATCCCGTGTATGTTTCCTGTTCCGCTCCAAGGTCGTTGTTGAAATTCAGGTTGAATGTAAGGGGATTTAACGGGTCACGGCCATCGCCGCCGGTTGGTGTCGCCGCGCCTCCCGCCATTCCCGATGTTACACCGGCAACCTCAACATAAATCGAACCGACAGAACTGTCTGCTTTCATCTCATCAAGGCCTTCGCCAACCGCGACTCCGTGATTGATATCCAAAACCTTAATTAGCAGTTCGGCGGAAGAACTGGTATTACCGGGTGAAAGTGAATTGTCGGCAATCTCAACTACAATCTCACTCGCGGCTTTTTTATTGTGTTGTGGAATTTGGAATTCAGGTGAAAATCTCTGTGATTTATTCTC